>JASHQL010000302.1 GCA_030039155.1 Streptosporangiaceae bacterium
GGGCCTCCGGTGCGGCTGCGCCGCTGCTGCGGCCGCTGCTGGTCGAGCTGATCACGCCGGACAACATGGCGGCAGGCTCGGTCCCTTGGGGCCTGTCCGGCTGGGTGCCGCCGGACAGCCTCAGGCAGCTCAGCATCGTCGCGCCCGAGCCGTCGCTGGCCGCCGCCACCAGCGAGGTGATCGCCGAGTCGGCCGGCCGGTCGCTGCTGATCGTGGTCAGGGACGCGCACCGGTATCCGGCCGCCGTGCAGGCGCTGCAGCGGATGCTCGCGGCCCGGCCGGACGCGGTGCTGGTCGAAATGGGCCTGCCGGTCTGGCGGCCGGCGGCCGCCGTCCGGTACCTGGCGACGTTCGGCGCCGCCGCCAGCAACGGCCGCGCGGCCGCCGAACTGCTCGGGCTTGCTGACAGGCAACCCGCCGCTAACACCGCCTGGTGACAGCGGTCAAGGCCTTGTGCCTGCATAATGCTGCATATGCGTCTGTCAGCGCGCGCCGATTACGCTCTGCGCGCCGTCATCGAGCTCGCCGCCGCAGCCGACGGCGGGCACGTCACGGCTGATCAGCTTGCCAAGACGCAGGGCATCCCGGGCAAGTTCCTCGAGGCGATCTTGACCCAGCTCCGGCGGGCCGGGCTCGTCCGCAGCCAGCGCGGCCCGGACGGCGGCTTCTGGCTGGCCAGGCCGGCCGGCGAGATCTCGCTGGCGGACATCATCAGGGCCATTGACGGGCCGCTGGTCGGGGTGCGCGGCGAGCGCCCGGAGAATCTCGGCTATGTCGGGGCGGCCGAGCCGCTGCAGACCGTCTGGATTGCGCTAAGGGCGAACGAGCGGGCGGTGCTGGAAGAGGTCACGCTCGAGCACATTGTCTCAGGACAGCTGCCAAACCGGGTACGCACGCTCGCCGACAACCCGCGCGCCTGGGCGTAGCAGCCGCCGCAGGCGGCTCCCGACCTGGCCGGTCAGCCAGGTTAGACCGGCACCATCGTGGCGTCGCGGCGGCCAAGCTCGTCGAAGTCGTCGCCAGGGCCGATCGGCAGCCGCTCGAGCACAGGCTCGGCGGGCCTGATCATCTTCCGGCCGGCGCCGACGGCAAGCTTGCCCGGCGGTACGCCGACCACCATCCGCTGGCCGGCCGGGCCGGCCAGGTGGCCGCCCGCGGGCACCGCGCGGCGCAGCGAAGCGGCCGGCACAGTGCCGTCTTCCTGCGGCTTTGCCGCTACCGGCTGGCTGGAGATCGCGGGCTCGACCGGTCCTGCGTAGACCGGCTCCGACTGCAATTCGGCCAGCGCGAACCCGTCGGAGACCTCCCTGAGCACCTGGGAGAGCGGTGCGCCGAGCGCGCCGCAGATCGAGGCGAGCAGCTCGGAAGAGGCTTCCTTCTGGCCGCGCTCCACCTCGGACAGGTAGCCGAGCGAGACCCTGGCAGCAGCCGACACCTCGCGAAGAGTACGGCCCTGGCGAAGGCGAAGCCGACGCAATGCATCGCCGAGCATGTGACGAAGCAGTACCATCGTCGCGCTCCCTCCCCAGATGACCGACCCTGACACCTCCACCGTACCTGTCCGAACGGACCGGGCGGGAGAGGGCACTGCTGCGTGTTCAATTTCGTAACGCTGTAATCATCCAGTGTAGTCCCGCATCGCGCTGACCAGCAGCTGCAGAATCCGCAGCACGGTGGCCGCCCGGATCTGGGCCCGGCCGCCCGCGAGCCGCAGCCCGGTGACGCCGGCCCCGGCCGGCGTCGCAACCGCGACATATACGGTTCCGACTGGTTTGCCGTCCGCCGGGTCCGGCCCTGCCACGCCGGTCGTCGCCAGCCCCACGTCGGCGCCGAGCCGGCCGCGCACGCCCTCGGCCATGGCCGCGGCCACGTCCGGGTCGACGGCGCCACGCGCTCCGAGCAGGTCTGCCGGAACCCCGAGGAGCAGTGCCTTCAGCTCGGTGGCGTACGCGACCACGCCGCCGCGCACCACGGCCGAGGCTCCGGGCACGCTGGTCAGCGCGGCACAGACCAGCCCGCCGGTGAGCGACTCAGCGGTCGCGACGGTGCGCCGCTGCGCCGCCAGCAGCCCGATGGCCGCCACTGCCAGGTCAGCCACCGCCAGGTCAGCCACCGCCAGGTCAGCCGCCGCCGGGTCAGCCACCAGCGGCTGGCCAGTCACCGCTGCTCCCGCTGGCCACGGCCTGGCTGCCCGGCCGCGTCCGGCTGTCCGGTCGGCTGGCCAGGCACGGCCCGGCGCAGCCTGATCGCCCGCACGGTGTAGTCGACGCCGGTGACCAGGGTGACCGCGACTGCCAGCCCCATCAGCACCTGCTTCAGCGGGCCTAGCTGCACCGACAGCACGTACAGGCTGATCGCGAGCACCTGCAGCAGCGTCTTGAGCTTCCCGCCCCTGCTGGCCGCGATCACCCCGCGCCTGATCACCCAGAACCGCAACCCGGTGACCGCAAGCTCCCGCACCGCGATCGCCGCGGTCACCCACCAGGACAGCTCGCCGAGGTAGGACAGCGTCACCAGCGCCGCCCCGGTCAGCGCCTTGTCCGCGATCGGATCCGCGATCTTGCCGAAGTCGGTGATCAGCCCGCGCCTGCGGGCCAGCTCACCGTCGAGCAGATCGGTCAGCGACGCGACCGCGAACGCGGCGAACGCCACGCTGCGCGCCGCCTCGCCGCCGGCCAGCAGGAACCAGACGAAGAAGGGAACGAGCAGCAGCCTCAGCATGGTCAGCCCGTTGGCGATGTTGACCAGGCCCGGCGTGGCCATCGCCGCTGCCGGCCTGGCCTCGCTGTCTGCGGGGCTGCCGGCGGCCGGCCGGGTCAAGGCCGGCCTGTGCTGCCGTCGGGGCCGGCCAGCACCGCAACGAGGTCGACGCCGTCAGCACCGGTGAAGGTGACGTCGACAAGATCGCCAGGGCTCAGCTCGCCGCCGCGCACCTCGGTGCTGCCGTCCACCTCGGGAGCCTGGTGCGCCGACCTGCCGACCGCGCGCCCGCCGCCGGAGGTCTCCTCGATCAGCACCAGGCCTGGCTGGCCGATCCGGTCGGCTGCCCGCTGTGCCATCAGCTCGTCGGCCAGGTCCGCGAGTTCCTCGACCCTGGCGGAAATCTCCTGCTCGGGCAGCTGGCCAGGCAGCGCCGCCGCCTCGGTGCCGTCCTCGTCCGAGTAGCCGAAGATGCCGATGGCATCCAGCCGCGCATCGGCCAAGAACTGCTGCAACTCCGCCAGGTCTGCCTCGGTCTCGCCGGGGAAGCCGACGATGAAGTTGGACCGCACGCCGGCCGCCGGCGCGAGCCGCCTGATCTGGCCGAGCAGATCGCAGAACCGCTCGCGGTCGCCGAACCTGCGCATCGACCTGAGCACCTTGCCGCTGGCGTGCTGGAAGGACAGGTCAAAGTACGGAGCGACCCCTTCGGTGCCGGCCAGCACCTCGATCAGGCCTGGCCGGAGCTCGGCAGGCTGCAGGTAGCTGACCCTGACCCGGCAAATGCCAGGCACCGCGGCCAGCCGCGGCAGCAGTGCTTCCAGCAGCCGCAGGTCACCAAGATCCTTGCCGTAGGAGGTCGAGTTCTCGCTGACCAGCAACAGCTCGCGGGCGCCGTGCCCGGCGAGCCAGCCGGCCTCGGCGAGCAGGTCGGATGGCTGCCTGGAGACGAAAGCCCCGCGGAACGACGGGATCGCGCAGAAGGTGCAGCGCCGGTCGCAGCCCGAGGCGATCTTCAGCGGGGCGACGACGCCGCCGCCGAGCCGTCGGCGCAGCACCCGCGGGCCTGAGGCGGGCGCGACGCCCGGCGGCAGGTCCTCGATGGCCTCGCCATGCCCTGGCGGCGGGGCGAGGCCCTGGCCCGGCCTGCTGGCCGGCGCGATCGGCAGCAGCCGGCGGCGGTCCCTGGGCTCGTGCGCCGCCCACCGCTGGCCTGCGGCCACCGCATCCAGCCTGGCCGCGATGTCGCCGTAGTCGTCGAAGCTCAGTACCTGCGCCTCTGGCAGTTCCTCGGCCAGGCTGGCCCCGTACCGCTCGGCCAGGCAGCCAGCCGCCACTACCTTCGCGCCGCCGCCGGCCGCGTCGAGCAGCTCGTCGATGGACTCCTGCTTGGCCGCCTGGATGAAGCCGCAGGTGTTCACCAGCACCACGGCCGCGTCATCACCGGGCTCGGCCAGCGTCCAGCCGCCCTGCTCGAGCCGGGCGGCGAGCTCCTCAGAGTCGACCTCGTTGCGCGCGCAGCCCAGCGTGATCATGCTCACCGTGCGGTGGTGGCCGGCGGGCACAACCCCGCTCATCCCCCCGAGGCCAGACACCCCCGAGCTTTCCCTGCTGGACGACACACCGGCAGACTACGGTAACCGCGCGGCTGCCCGGCCACGCAGATCCCGCAGGCTCGCGGTCAGAGCCTGACCCGGTGCCTTGGCCCGAAGCTCATCGGCACCCCGGTCTGCGCCGAGGTGATCGCGAGCCGCCTGCCGTCAACTTTGAGCGTCACCCCGATCGGGTCACCCAGCGTCATGGTGACGATCTTGTGCTCGGTCCAGGTCTTCCAGGTGCCGACCGGTACCACCTGGTCGAAGATGACCTGGCCGGTCGCGGTGGTGATCTGCACCCAGCAGTCATTGCTGACCGTGTGCAGCGTGATCACCACCTTGTGCCGGTACTCGTGGGCCGGCGGCGAGTGCTGCTGCTTCTTCGTCTGCAGCGTCTTGGCCTGATGATGGTGCGCCGCCGGCGGCTTAGCGTCGGCAGCGGTGTCGTGGCTCGGCTTCTTCGTCAGATAGTGAAAGGCGCCAATCCCGACAATGACCGCAAGCGCCCCCAACAGCACCAGAGTCCAGTTCGGCCGGCGACGTTCCTTCAGCTTCACCGGCGTGAACGGCTGGAAAACGTCGGCAGCCGTTATCGGCTGCGGCGCCGCCTGCGTGACGTCGTATTCGCGCACCAGGTCGTCAGGCTCGAGTCCGACGGCACGGGCGATGCTGCGGATGTGGCCGCGGGCGTAGAAGTCCCCGCCGCAGGCCGAGTAGTCGCCCTGCTCAATCCCCCTGATGATCGTCTCTCTGATACAGGTCCGCTGGCTGACCTGAGTAATGGTGAGACCGGCCTGGCGGCGTGCATCTGCCAGGGCGTCACCGATAGTCACGCGGCGCCTCCGCTGAATGTTCGGGTAGCGTGCCCAGCCCCGTACCACGGGTACGGGTGGCCTAACCCTATGACTCCCCCGATCCCCCTACCTGGGGAACGGTCACTAAGTGTAGACATCCGATTACCGTACGGCGAGGACCGGGCCGGCCAAAAGCGGCTCGTTCTTGTTCAGTGTCTCGCTCCCGGCGGTCCCGTCGCCACCTGACCGGCAAGTCAGGACTCGCCGCGCAACGAGGCAAGCAGTTGCGGCAGGTCATCCGGCGGCACCAGTACGTCCCGCGCCTTGGAGCCCTCGCTCGGGCCGACCACGCCACGGCTCTCCAGCAGGTCCATCAGCCTGCCTGCCTTGGCGAACCCGACCCTGAGCTTGCGCTGCAGCATGGACGTGGAGCCGAACTGCGTGCTGACCACGAGTTCGGCCGCCTGGATCAGCTGCTCGAGGTCGTCGCCGATGTCCGCATCGATCTCGCGCTGCCTGCCCTCGCCGACCGTGACGTCGTCCCGGTAGTCGGGCTCTGCCTGCCGCTTGCAGTGCCCGACGATGTCCCTGATCTCGCGCTCGGTGACGTAGGCGTTCTGCAGCCTGATCGGCTTGCTCGCGCCCATCGGCAGGAACAGCGCGTCGCCCTGGCCCACCAGCTTCTCCGCGCCCGGCTGGTCAAGGATGACCCTGCTGTCGGTCAGGCTGGAGGTGGCGAACGCGAGCCTGGACGGCACGTTGGCCTTGATCAGCCCGGTCACGACGTCGACACTCGGCCGCTGGGTGGCCAGCACCAGGTGGATGCCCGCGGCCCTGGCGAGCTGGGTGATCCGGACCACCGCGTCCTCGACGTCCCGCGGCGCGATCATCATCAGGTCCGCCAGCTCGTCCACGATCACCAGCAGGTACGGGTACGGGGTGAACACCCGCTCGCTGCCCGGCTGCGGCTTCAGCCGCCCGGCCCTGACCGCCTTGTTGAAGTCGTCCATGTGCCGGAAGCCGGACGCGGCCAGGTCGTCGTACCTGCGCTCCATCTCGCCGACCACCCACTGCAGGGCGTCTGCGGCCTTCTTCGGGCTGGTGATGATCTGCGTGATCAGGTGCGGGATGCCCTGGTAGACCGAGAGTTCCACGCGCTTGGGGTCGATCAGCACCATCCGCACCTCGTCCGGCGTGGCCCGCAGCAGCACCGAGGTGATCAGCCCGTTGATACAGGTCGACTTGCCAGCGCCGGTGGCACCGGCAATCAGGATGTGCGGCATCTTGGCCAGGTTGGCGACGATGACCTTGCCCTCGACGTCCTTGCCGAGGCCTACCACCATCGGGTGATGGTCGCCCGCGGCCTCCGCCGACTTGAGCACGTCGCCGAGGCTGACGATCTCCCTGTCCCGGTTCGGGATCTCCACCCCGATCGCGGACTTGCCAGGGATCGGCGACAGGATCCGCACATCGGCGCTCTTCACCGCGTAGGCGATGTTCTTGGACAGCGCGGTGACCCGCTCGACCTTGACCGCCGGCCCAAGCTCGATCTCGTACCTGGTCACCGTCGGTCCCCTGGTGAACCCGGTAACCTGCGCGTCCACGTCGAACTGCTCGAGCACCTCGGTGAGCGCCTCGACCATGGCGTCGTTGGCCCTGGTCCTTGCCCGCGGCGCGGTGCCAGGGCGGAGCAGTGCGCTTGGCGGCAGCGTGTAGCTGGCGTCGCTGACCCCGGCGAGCGTGAGCTGCTCTGGCCTGGCCGCCGCTGCGGCACCGCCGGCCGCTCCGTCACCGGTGGCCGGCTGCCCGGTGGCTTGCCTGGCGGCGACCGCATCCTCGGCCGACTGGCCGAACCAGGCCTGCTGCCAGCTGGCGTCCGCGCCTGGCGCCTGCATCGCCGCGGCAGCCAGCCCGGCGGCGGCAAGCCCGGCTGCACCGTCCTCAGCGGGAGGCTGAAGGGCCTGCGCATCCTCGGCCGGCCCGCTGACCCGGCTCCTGGACAAGGTACTGCCGAGCAGCGGCGAGTCATAGGGCCGGTCCCGGTCGCTGGCCTCCAGCGCGTCTGGCTTGCGCTTGCCGCCCTTCAGCTGACGGCCAGGCACCAGCAGCAGGTCGCCGCTCGCCGGGGCCGGCTCCTGGTCGGCCTGCGCTGACCTGCCCGCGATGAATCCGTGCAGCTCGGCCAGCCTGCCGGGCACCCGGTGCAGCGGCGTGCCGGTGATGACCAGCGCGCCGAAGCCGGTCAGCAGCGCGAGCACCGGGGTGGCCGCCCACTTGGTGATCGCGTCTACCAGCGGTGCGGACACGGCCCAGCCGATCAGCCCGCCGGCCGCCCTGATGCCCGCGATGCCGGCCTGCAGCCGCGGCGTACCCGATGCGATGTGCACCAGCCCGAGCACGCCGACCACCAGCGCCGACCAGCCGATCACCATCCTGGCGGTCTCGGCGTTGTGGTCTGGATGCCGCAGCAGCCGCCAGGCCAGCAGCACCAGCAGGATCGGGATCATCCAGTCGCCGGCGCCGAACAGCGTGCGCATGAACGTGCCGAGCGGGTGGCTGATCCCGCCCGCGTGCCACCAGGTCGCCACCGCGCAGATGATGGCAGCGGTCAGCGCGGCGAGCCCGGCGCCATCCCTGCGGTGCACCGGGTCAAGCTCCCTGGCGCTCGCGCCGAACATCCGGGCGACCGCGCCCACCGAGTGCGCCAGCGCCATCCAGATTCCGGCCAGCGCCGCGACGACCCAGCCGGCCAGGATCACGAACGGATTGGCCGACGGCTGCGGCTTGCTGACGGTCCTGCGCCTGCCGACCGAACCTGACCGGCGGCTTGGATACCGGTAGCTCGCCCGGCTGCGCTTCCTGGCGGCACTGCTGCGTGACCGCGCGCTGCCCGCCGCCGAGCGCGACCGGCTGGTGGTACCGGTGCGAGGGCGCGCTGCAGCCTTGGGCGCACGGGTCGCCATGATGGCCAAGGTAGCGAGCACCGGCCAGAACTCGAAGCACGCTGCCCGGCGTGTCGGCTCCTTTGACCGCTCCGATTCGAGATAGCTATTGTACTAGCTACCTAGATGAATCGGAGGCAACTGGGTGATCGAGTTTCACCTGGACACCAGGTCGGGTGTTGCCCCGTACCTGCAGCTGATCCATCAGGTTCGGCAGGCACTCCGGCTCGGGCTGCTCCGCGAAGGCGACCGGCTGCCGACCGTCAAGGAGGTGGCAGGCGGGCTCGCGATCAACCCCAATACCGTGCTCAAGGCGTACCGGGAGCTTGAGTACGAGGGGCTGGCTGCGGCCAAGCCGGGCGTCGGCACGTTCGTCACCAAGACGCTGACCGATGACTCGATAGCCGCGCACGCGCCGCTGCGCGAGGAGCTGGACGAGTGGCTGTCCAGGGCACGGGCGGCCGGGCTCGACGACGAGAGCATCGAGGCAATCTTCCGCAGCACCTTCAGGCCACAGCCGCAGGAGGACGCCGTATGACTGCTGGCAGTGCCGCCCCGGAGGGACGACCCCCCGGCACTCCCCCGGCCGCCGCCCCGGGCGAGCTACCGCGAAGGACGCCCCCGGCGCTCGACGCGCGCGGGCTCGGCAAGCGGTACGGCCGGCGCTGGGCGCTTGCCGACTGCACGCTGACCATCCCCGCCGGGCATGTCGTCGGCCTGGTCGGCCCGAACGGGGCCGGCAAGACGACGCTGCTGAACCTGGCGACCGGCATGCTTGAGCCCACGACCGGGACGGTCGAGGTGCTCGGCGGCGCGCCAGCGTCCGGCGCGGACCAGCTGGCCAAGGTCGGCTACGTGGCGCAGGACACGCCGGTCTACGCCGGGCTGACGGTCGCCGAGCACCTGAGGCTTGGCGCGGAGCTCAACCCAGGCTGGGACGACGAGCTGGCCCGCGGCCGGATCGAGCGGCTTGGCCTGGACCAGAAGCTGAAGGCAGCCAAGCTGTCCGGCGGGCAGCGGGCGCAGCTTGCGCTCACCCTGGCGATCGCCAAGCGGCCGGAGTTGCTGATCCTCGACGAGCCGATCGCGAGACTCGATCCGCTGGCCAGGCGCGAGTTCCTGCAGCTGCTGATGGAGGCGACCGCAGAGCAGGAGCTGACCGTGCTGATGTCCTCGCACCTGATAGCAGACCTCGAGCGGACCTGCGACTACCTGATCGTGCTGGTCGCCGGCCGGGTCGTGCTGGCCGGCCAGGTGGACGACCTGCTTGCCAGTCATCACCTGCTGACCGGGCCACGCCGCGATCCGGCCACCCTGCCGGCCGACCAGCAGGTCATCACCGCAAGCCATGTCGGCAGGCAGAGCTCGCTGCTGGTGCGCACCGACAAGCCGGTGCACGACCCGGCCTGGACGGTCGCCAACGTCGACATCGAGGACCTCGTCCTTGCCTACCTGAGTCGGGCCGCCAGCGCCTGAGCCGACGCTTTGACAGCCGATACCTAGATAGCTATTGTGCTAGGCACCTAGATAAATGAAACGTTGGAGGTGCAGGCCGATGGCTGCAGCACTCGAGGCCGACGGCCTCGGCAAGCAGTACGGGCGGAAATGGGCACTCGCTGACTGCACGCTCACGGTTCCGGCCGGCCGGGTGACCGGCCTGGTCGGGCCGAACGGCGCGGGCAAGACCACGCTGCTGAACCTGGCCACCGGCATGCTGGCGCCGACCACCGGCAGCATCAGGGTGCTTGGCGGCGTGCCAGGCTCCGGGCCGGCCCAGCTGCGCAAGGTCGGCTTCGTGGCCCAGGACACCCCGACCTATGCGGCCCTGAGCATCGCCGACCACCTGCACTTCGGCGCCGCGGCCAACCCTGGCTGGGATGCGGGCATCGCCAGCGCCAGGATCAGGGCACTGCGCCTCGACCCGGCGCAGAAGGCAGCCAAGCTGTCCGGCGGGCAGCGCGCCCAGCTCGCGCTCACCATGGCCATCGCCAAGCAGCCTGAGCTGCTCATCCTGGACGAGCCGGTGGCCAGCCTCGACCCGCTGGCCAGGCGCGAGTTCCTGCAGGCGCTGGCCGAGACGGTCGCCGAGCAGGAACTGAGCGTGGTGCTGTCCTCGCACCTGGTCGCCGACATCGAGCGGGTCTGCGACTACCTGATCGTGCTGGTCGCCTCCAGGGTCAGGATCGCCGGCGAGGTGACCGAGCTGCTTGCCAGCCATCACCTGCTGACCGGGCCGCGCAGCGAGGAAGACAGCCTGCCGGGCGACTGGGAGATCATCCAGGCGAGCCATGTCGGGCGGCAGACCAGCCTGCTGGTACGCGCAGCGGGACCGGTAAAGAAACCTGGCTGGGCGGTCGACAAGGTCAGCCTCGAGGACCTGGTGCTCGGCTACATGAGCCAGGCAGCCGGCGGCACGACCGCCGGCCTGCTGACGGGAGCGGCACGATGATCTGGCTGACCTGGCGGCAGTTCCGCGCCCAGGCGATCACTGCGGCCGCGGCGCTAGCCGTGCTGGCGATCGTGCTGCTGGTGACCGGGATCGGCCTGGCGCACGCCTACAACGACGCCGGCCTGCCCGGCTGTCACGGCGGCGGCTGCGCCGGCGCCGCCAGCCTGTTCATCGACGAGGCGAAGGCGAACATCTACCACCTGGTGTTCTACGCCGGCGTGTTCCTGGTGTACGCGGCTCCCGCGCTGATCGGCGTGTTCTGGGGTGCGCCGCTGATCACCCGCGAGATCGAGGCAGGCACGTTCCGGCTCGCCTGGAACCAGAGCGTGACCAGGCGCCGCTGGCTCGCGGTCAAGCTGGGCCTGATCGGCCTTGCCGCAATCGCCACAAGCGGCCTGCTCAGCCTGATGGTCGGCTGGTGGTCGAGCCCGATCTACGCGGCAGCACAGCAGGCGGCGGGCTCGAACTCGCTCAGCATCAGCCGCCTTGACCCGCCGATGTTCGGCGCGCAGGGCATCGTGCCGATGGGCTACGCGGCGTTCGCGTTCGCGCTCGGCGTGACGCTCGGCGCGCTGATCCGGCGCACCGTGCCGGCCATGGCGGCGACCCTGGCGGTCTTTGCCGGGGTGCAGCTGGCCTGGGCGGACGTGATCAGGCAGCACCTGATCGCGCCGGTGCGCAGCCTCACGCCACTGAACGTGAGCGCGATCAACGAGCTGTCGATCACCAGCAACCAGACCATGACCGTGGTGGCCGCCGCAAAGGTCAAGAGCACCGCCTGGGTGCTGTCCAACCAGACGCTGACCAGCGCCGGCAAGCCGTTCACCGGCCCGCCGACCAATGCCTGCATATCCGGCACGACGCAGCAGTGCAATGCCTGGCTGGCCAGCAAGCACCTGCAGCAGCTGGTCAGCTACCAGCCGGCCAGCCGGTTCTGGGAGTTCCAGTGGTACGAGACCGCGATCTTCCTTGCCGTCGGTCTCGCACTGGCGGCGCTGTGCAGCTGGCTGATCCGCAGCAAGCGGATCGCCTGAGCAGAGAACGGAGCGATCGGATGCTTTGGCTTACCTGGCGGCAGTTCCGCGCCCAGGCGATCACCGCGGTATCGGCGCTCGTCGCCCTGGCAGTGCTGTACGGCGTCACCGGCGTCCAGCTTGCCCATCTGTACCACGCCAGCGGGCTGGCGGGCTGCCATCCGCGCGCCGACTGCGGCCGGCTGGCCAGCACGTTCACCAGCCAGCTTGGCCCGCACTACAAGGTGCTGCTTGACCTGGGCACCGTCGTCGTGTACCTGGTACCCGCGCTGATCGGCGTGTTCTGGGGCGCGCCGCTGGTCGCCAGGGAGATCGAGTCAGGCACCTTCAGGCTTGCCTGGAACCAGAGCGTGACCAGGCGCCGCTGGCTGGCCGTCAAGCTCGCCGTGGTGGGACTGGCGGCGATGGCGACCGCCGGCCTGCTCAGCCTGATCATGTCCTGGTGGGCGGCGCCGATCGCGCAGGCAAGCCAGATCCCCGGCTCGACCAGCTTTCCGATGGGCGCCGCCGGGCGGCTGGACCCGCTGGTGTTCGGCTCGGAGGGCATCGCGCCGATCGGGTACGCGGCCTTCGCGGTCGCGCTCGGCGTGGCCGCCGGCGTGCTCATCCGGCGCACCGTGCCGGCCATGGCCACCACGCTGGCCGGCTTCGCCGCCGTCCAGGTTGTCTGGCCGCTCCTGGTCAGGCCGCACCTGATCAGCCCGGCGAAGGTCATCACGCGGGTCAACCCGAACTCGAACAACATCGGGCTTACCTTCAATGCCAACGGCACCCTGACGATCAACAGCTCCTGGCACCAGCCAGGCGCCTGGCTGCTCTCGAACCAGACGATCACGCCTGACGGCAAGGTCTTCAGGGGTGCGAACAGCAAGGCATGCAGCAACCCAAACAACTTCCACGCGTGCACGAACTGGCTGGCCAGCCAGCATCTCAGGCAGCTCATCAGCTACCAGCCGGCCAGCAGGTTCTGGGCGTTCCAGTGGTACGAGACCGCGATCTTCATCGTGCTCGCCGCCGCGCTTGCCTGGCTCTGCGGCTGGCTGATCACCCGGAGGGGAGCTGCATGATCCGGGTCAGCTGGCGGTAGGTCCCGGCCCGGCCGCTCATCGCGTCACATTGACGACCGTCGCAAATACTGCATACTGAGAGGACGCAGGTGCCGACGCGACGGGAGGCGGCATGCGCATCGCGATCTCCGGCGGCGGGCCGGGCGGGCTGTACTTCGCCGCGCTGGCCAGGCAGCTCGACCCGGACGCGCAGATCACCGTCTGGGAACGGAACGCGCCAGACGACACGTTCGGGTTCGGCGTGGTGTTCTCCGACGAGACGCTCGGCGGGATCGAGAGCGCCGACCAGGTCATCTACCGGCAGATGGAGCGCGAGTTCGCCCGCTGGGACGACATCGACGTGCACTACAAGGGCCAGGTCATCACCAGCGGCGGGCACGGCTTCGCGGCGATGGGCAGAAAGCGGCTGCTGCAGATCCTGCAGCAGCGCTGCGCCGACCTGGGCGTCACCCTCAACTACCGGACCGAGGCGCCGGACGCCGCGGCACTGGCAGCGAGCCACGACCTGGTGATCGCCGCGGACGGCGCCAACTCGGCGATCCGCAGCCGGGCCAGCCTGTCGTTCCGTCCCGAAATCGAAGCCAGGCAGTGCCGGTACATGTGGCTCGGCACCGACCTGGTCTTCGATGCGTTCAAGTTCTACATCGAGCAGACGCCGCACGGGGTCATGCAGGTACACGGCTACCCGTACGACGCCCACGGCAGCACGTTCATCGCCGAGATGCACGAGGACGTCTGGCGGGCCGCTGGTTTCGAGAAGTTCGCGGCCAGGGACTACTCGCCCGGCGAATCTGATCACGAGTCGATCGAGCTGATCGGCGAGCTGTTCGCCGGCCTCCTGGGCGGGCACAAGCTGCAGGCCAACAACTCGCGCTGGCTCAGCTTCGGCACGCTGCGCTGCGGCAGCTGGCGGGACGGCAATGTCGTGCTGCTCGGCGACGCGGCGCACACCGCGCACTTCTCCATCGGGTCGGGCACCAAGCTGGCCATGGAGGACGCGCTGGCGCTCGCCGCCTGCCTGCACGAGCAGCCGGACCTCGACGCCGCGCTCGCCGCCTACGAGGCGGAGCGGCGGCCGGTAGTCGCCTCAACCCAGCGCGCCGCGCAGGCCAGCCTCGAGTGGTTCGAGAACCTCGGCCAGTACCTGCACCAGGAGCCTGAGCAGTTCGCGTTCAACATCATCACCCGCAGCCGCCGGGTCACCCACCAGAACCTGCGGCTGCGCGACCCGGAGTTCACCGCCAGGATGGACGCCTGGTTCGCCCGGCACGAGCGTGGCCGCGGCCTGGACGCCGACGACGCGGCGCCGCCGATGTTCCAGCCGCTGCGGCTGCGCGAGCTTGCGCTGGCCAACCGGGTGGTGGTCTCGGCGATGGACATGTACTCGGCGAACGACGGCGTGCCGTCCGAGTTCCACCTGGTGCACCTGGGCGGCAAGGCGCTCGGCGGGGCCGGCCTGGTGATGACCGAGATGGTCTGCGTGTCCTCCGGCGGCCGGATCACGCCCGGCTGCGCTGGCATGTACGCGCCCGAGCACGAGGAAGCCTGGCGCCGGGTAGCCGGCTTCGTGCACGGCTCGTCGGCCGCCAAGATCGGTATGCAGCTCGGTCACTCCGGCCGCAAGGGCTCGACCAAGCTGATGTGGGAGGGCATCGACGAGCCGCTGGATTCCGGCAACTGGCCGGTCTGCGGGCCGTCGCCGATCCCCTACCTGGACGGCATCAACCAGGTGCCGCGTGAGCTCACGCTGGCCGAGCTGGCGCAGATCCGCGATCAGTTCGTGGCCGCGACGCTGGCCGCCGACCGGTGCGGCATCGACCTGATCGAGCTGCACTGCGCGCACGGCTACCTGCTGTCCTCGTTCATCTCGCCGGTGACCAACCAGCGCAGCGACTGCTACGGCGGCTCGCTCGAGGCCAGGCTGCGCTACCCGGTCGAGGTGTTCGAGGCGATGCGCGCGGTCTGGCCGGCCGGCAAGCCGATGACGGTGCGGATCTCCGCCACCGACTGGGTGCCAGGCGGCGTCACCGGCGCGGACGCTGTGCAGATCGCGCGGGCGTTCGCCGCGGCCGGCGCGGACGCCATCGACGTGTCCACCGGGCAGGTGACCCCCGACGAGCAGCCGGCCTTCGGCCGGTCCTACCAGACCCCGTTCGCCGACGCGATCAGGAACCAGGCAGGCATCGCCACGATCGCGGT
>JASHQL010000303.1 GCA_030039155.1 Streptosporangiaceae bacterium
CGGCGGCTGGGCCGACGTCGGCAACCTGCACGTGCTGCCGGAATTCACCCGGCGCGGCGTCGGGTCATGGCTGCTCGGCCAGGCAGCCGAGTGGCTCGAGCTGTGCGGTGTCGACCGGCTGCTCGACTACGCCTGGCTGGCGGGCACCGACGGCACCGGTCAGAGCTACGACGCCGACCGCGCGTTTCTGGGCAAGGCCGGGTTCCGCGAGCTGACCAGGACCAGGAGGGGATGGGAACGACAGCCAGGCGCTGATCAGCCCTAGCCCTGCGGCCGGCTCGGCGCGATCGCGCGCACGCCGGCGATGAACAGGTCGACACCGAACCGGTAATGCTCGTCCGGGTGCTCGCAGTCGGTAAACGGCACCGCTGCCTCGATCAGCCGCGGGTACTTCTCCGGCGGCAGCATGGCGAGCCTGATGCGGCTTTGCCGCAGGTGCTCGCTGCGTTCGGCATCGGTCAGGCCAGGCCCGAAGCCCGGCTCGCTCATCGCCAGGGCCAGCGCGGTCGACAACGCGTTCCTGGTGATCGCGGACGCCTGCTCGGGCGTGAAGCCGCCGCTGTGCAGCACGGCGAGGGCTGCCTCTGATGCCCGCAGCGCGGCTTCGCTGTTCCGCTTCTCGCCGGACATCAGCAACTCGGCAGCCGACTGATGCCTGCGCAGCACCCGCACCAGCGACTCGAACAGGCTGCGGAGCTGATCAACCCAGTCGGCCGAGGTGTCGACATCGGTGTCCAGCTCGGACCAGATCTGATCGGCCAGGCCCGCCAGCAGCTCTTCCTTGCTGCGGAAGTGCCAGTACAGCGCCATCGGCGTCACGCCGAGATCGGCAGCGAGCCGCCTGATCGTCAGGCTGTCAAGACCCTCGGCGTCGGCAAGGGCAAGCCCGCGCTCGACCACGGCCGCCTTGCTGAGCCTGGCCTTCTCCGCTGCTGCTTGCCCTGGGGGTCCGACCCCCCTGGACCCCGCCGCGGCTACCGCTGTCTTCGTTGCCATCGCTTGACAACTGTACACCGTATAAGTCAGCATGGCCATATACGTCGTACAGGAACTACGTACAAGATGGTTGTACGTGACTGGAGTACAGGAAGTGGAGAGGACCGGTCCGATGCCAAGACGCTGGTGGACCCTGGTGGCGGTGTCGCTCGCCACCTTCATGACCTACCTCGACAACAACGTGACGAACGTCGCGATCCCTACCATTCAGCGCAGCCTGCATCTGTCGATCGCCGGGCTTGAGTGGGTGGTGGCCAGCTACATCCTGATGTTCGCCGCGCTGCTGCTGGCCGGCGGCAGGCTGGCCGACGTCTACGGCCGTCGCCGCCTGTTCATCGCCGGCCTTTCGATCTTCACCCTTGCCTCCCTCGCCGCCGGGCTGGCCGGCAGCGGTGCCGAGCTGATCGCGGCCAGGCTGGTGCAGGGCGTCGGCGCGGCCCTGGTGGTGCCGACCACGCTGGCCATCATCATGGCCACCTTCACCGACCAGCGGGAACGGACCAGGGCGATCGGGACCTGGGCCGCGATCGGCGCACTGGCGCTGGCCGTCGGCCCGCTGATCGGCGGCTTCATCAGCCAGCACCTGCACTGGGGCTGGATCTTCTTCATCAACGTGCCGGTCGGCTTGGTCACCTTCGCGATCGCGCTGTACAGCATGCAGGAGTCGCGCGATCCGGCGGTCAACCGCAGGCTGGACGTGCCCGGCCTGATCAGCTCAGCGGTGGCGCTGTTCGGGCTCACCTACGCGCTGATCGAGGGGCACGACAAGGGCTGGACCTCCGGCCAGATCCTCGGCTGGTTCGCGGTGGCCGCGGTGGCCGGCCTCGTGTTCGCGGTGATCGAGTCCCGCGCCGAGCAGCCGATGGTCGCGCTCAACCTGTTCAGGTCGCGGGTGTACAGCGGCGGCACCACGGTGATGATGCTGTGGGCGTTCGGGGTCTTCGGCATCTACTTCTTCACCTCGATCTACCTGCAGACCATCCTGGGCTTCTCGCCGACCAAGGCGGGCCTGGCGTTCGTGCCGATGGCGCTGTGCATGGCCGTGTCCGCCGTGCTGGCGGCGCCGGTGGCCGCCAGGATCGGCGCGCACCGGTCGGTGGCCGCCGGCATGGCGATCATGGCGGGCGGCCTGTACCTGTTCTTCAGGCTCGGTGCCGACGCCACGTTCGCCAGCCTGGTGCCAGGGTTCATGCTGTTCGGCGCCGGCGCCGGCCTGATGCAGGTGCCGCTGACCAACGCGGTGCTGCACGCGATGCCGCCGGAGCGGTCGGGCATCGCATCGGCGCTGCTGAACTCGTCCCGTGAGGTGGCCGGCCTGCTCGGCATCACGGTCATCGGCGCGATCCTGCGGTCACGGGAGAGCGTCGAGCTGCGGCACGGCGTCGGGCCGGCCGGCGCCTACCTGGACGGCTACCATGCCGGCCTGCTGGTCACGATCGCGCTCGTCGCGGCGGGCAGCGTGCTTGGTTACCTGGCCTTGCGCCGGGCCGGCCGGCCGCCGGCCGCCGCGGCAGCGGCCGAGCAGCCGCAGCCGGAGCTGACCACTGCCGGAAAGGGCAGCTAGCAGACCACGCCCAGCCCCGGCCCGTGCTCTGGGCCGGGGCCGGGTCATGGCAGCCTGTGATGCGTGCCGCAACGGAGCCTGGTGCTCGCCTCGTCCTCGCCAGCGCGGCTGCAACTGCTGCGCCAGGCCGGGCTCGATCCCGTCGTGATCGTCAGCGGCGTGCCGGAAGAAGCGTTCACCGCGCCGACCCCGGGCGAGCTCGCCCAGCTGCTGGCCAGCGCCAAGGCGGAGGCCGTGGCCGCCGGGCTGGCCGGCGGCGAGCTAGTGCTCGGCTGCGACTCGGTGCTCGAACTGGATGGCAGGGCGCTCGGCAAGCCGGCCGACGCCGCCATGGTGCGGCGGTACTGGCGGCAGATGCGCGGCCGTAGCGGCGTGCTGCGGACCGGCCACTGCCTGATCGATACCAGGTCAGGCGCAAGAAGGGAACGCGTCGGCAGCACCGTGGTCAGGTTCGGCCAGCCAGATGCCGCCGAGCTTGACGCCTACATCGCCTCCGGTGAGCCGCTGCGGGTGGCCGGCGCGTTCACGCTCGAGGGCAAGGGCGGCTTCTTCGTGGACGGCATCGACGGCGATCCCGGCACCGTGCTCGGGCTGTCCCTGCCGCTGCTCCGCGACATGCTCGCCGAGGTTGGCGTTCCCGTCCCTGAACTCTGGCGCTAACCGTCACCAGTACTGCGTCGTCGCTCCCGAGCTGTTCAGCACGGCGCCGACCATCTCCGGCGGCTCGAACACCGACTTGATCGCCACCCGGCCTGGGCCCTGCAAGGTCAGCCAGACCGACTTGGCCTGCCAGCGCGCAGAGCTGAACCAGTAGGCGCCGTGCGGGTACTCGAAGTGCAGGAACATCCGGACCGACGGGTCCTTCCAGATCAGCCCGCTCGGCTGGACCAGGATGCGCTCGCCCTGGCCGAGGTCGCGGATGAAGCTGTTGCCTGGCGCGTGCAGCAGCAGCAGGCCAGGCGAGTTGTGCGCGACGAACCTGTCGATCGTGCGGCCGAGCGGGTAGTGGGTCTCCTGATCGTTGCCGTTCTGGGTGGCGAACCACACCGGCGCCTGGTGGAAGCGGAAGTCCACGTTGCCCGTCGCGACCAGGAACCTGTGCTCGGTGACATCCACGCCCTGGTTCGGCATCAGCGGCACCGCGATGGTCTCGCCCGGGTGGTCGGCGCTGAAGGCGATGTGACCGGGCCCCTGAGCCCGCATCATGATCATCGGCATGCCGGCCAGCATCCGCTGGAAGCCGCCGACGGTGTGCGCGGCCAGCCTGACCGCCGGGTCGGCGTGCAGCAGCACGTGATGCGAGAAGTAGACCCAGTCCTGCTCGTCCAGCTTCATCTCGGCGACCGGCACGTAGGTACCGCTGATCTGGCAGGTGGACCGGCTGAACCTGATCCTGGCCATGTCCCTGATCGGCGGCTGCTCGATCCACCTGGAGTCTGTGGTGCGCATCCGCACGTCGACCGGGGCGCCGCAGTGCGGGCAGGTGCCGCCGCCGCCGTCGCTCGGGATCCGGCAGTACGGGCAGGTATACGCGCCCTGCGCAGGGGGCATCGACATCTCGGCCGCCCTTACTCGGTGCCGTGGTGCACGTACATGGACTGGATGCCGACCCGGCCAGGCCCGGTCATCTCGGCCAGGAACATGCCGTGCCGCATCATCCCGGTCCGCACCGGCATCTGGGACGTGTTCATCTGCACCGAGGAGTCCTTGTACAGGAACCCGCCCGGCTCGACCAGGATCTTTTCGTTCGGCTGCAGCGTCTTCTGGAACACGTTGCCGTACCCGTGCAGCAGCAGCAGGCCCTGCTCACGCTGGGTGACGAACCGGTCCATGTACATGCCCTCGCCGCCATGCAGGATGTTGGCCAGGCCCTTGATCCGGACGAACGAGTAGTTGAGCGAGTGCGTGCCGGCCAGGAACGCGTGCTCGCGCACGTCGATCTCCATGCTCGGGTGCAGCGGCAGCACCACCACCTCGCCGGCCGCGTCCCTGGAGAACGCGATCCGGCCAGGGCCGTGCGCGATGCTCAGCACGTGCGGCATGCCGCCCATCATCCGCTTCATGCCGCCGGGGTTGTTCATCGCCGACATCGGCACCTGCGGTTCCTTCCACAGCATCACGTGATGCTCGAAGAACACCGCGTCGCCCTGGGCGAGCGCGAGCTCGGCGACCGGCACGATCTCGCCCTCGATCTGGCAGGTCGAGTTCGAGAACCTGAACTCTGTCATGTCCCTGAGCCTGGGTGCCTCGGCCCAGCCGGAGTCGGAGACCAGGTTCCGCGCGTCGAGCGGCGCCCCGCAGGTCGAGCAGCTGGTTCGATTCGGGTCGTTCTGCGCCTTGCACCACTGGCATTCGATCCGATCCATCCGGACAGGCCTTTCTGGGTTTCGGGAGGTCCGGGGGGTGGTCCCCCCAGGGCAATGCTCGTGGGCCTAGTGATCGAAGTGTCGACACAGCGGGGAATAGTGGATCAGATCGTAGCCCCGCGCCTGGTGGTGGCTCTGGGTTATGCCGATGCTGGCTACGCGGAAGGCGGCGTCGTCGGGGTTCCGCACTCCGCGCAGAACTTCGCGGTGCCGCTCAGCGCCGCGTTGCAGTTCGTGCAGTGCTTCTCCATCGGGTTGCCGCAGGAGTCGCAGAACTTCGCGCCTGCCCGCACCTGGCTGTGACAGTTTCCGCACTCAACGGTGTCGGCGACCGGTGCCGCGACCGTCGGCTGCGGCGCTGCCTGCTGCTGCTGTTGCGGCGGCTGCTGCTGCTGGGGGGCATAGCCCTGGGCCGGCGGCGCGTACTGCTGCTGCTGCGGCGCATAGCCCTGCCCGCCGCCCTGGAAGCCGGGAGCCGGCGGTGGCACCGGGCCTGGCTGCATGGGCTGCTGGAACATCTGGTTGCCGACGCCCATGCCCGCGGCGAAGAACAGCGGGGTCGCGCCCTCCCCGCCGCCCTTGGCCAGGCCTTCGCCGGCGCCCTGCAGCGCCTCTGCCTGCGCCGCCTGCAAGAACCCGCCGGCCAGCCGGCTGTAGGCGGTGTCGCCGGCCAGCTTCTTCAGCCTGGCGTTGTCGTCGTCGTCCAGGTTGATGTCGACGTTGCCGAGCTTGGTGATGGTGACCCCGTAGTCGGCAAGCTCGGTGTTCGAGCCCTGCTTGACCGCGACCTCGATCTCCGGGCTGTGCATGGACAGGCCCAGGATCGGCCAGGCGCCAGACATCAGCTGGGTGGTCACCGAGGTCCTGGTCACCTTCAGCATCTGCTGCGCGACCCAGCCGGTCACCGCCTCGTTGTTCGTCACGTCCACGGTGCCGACCAGGTAGAGGATCAGCTTGGTCGGGTCGGTGATCCGCAGCGCGTACTCGCCGAACGTGCGCAGCGTCACGATCAGGCCGGTCTGCGGGTCCTGCACCTCGTCAAGCCGGCCGCCGTAGCGCAGGTTCGGGAAGTCGCGCTGGGAGACGAAGTAGATCTCGGCCTTGAAGGCGTTGCCGCCGGTGGCCCAGTCCACGAACAGGCCGAGGAACGGCAGTTCCTTCGCGTCCAGGGTGTGCTGGCCTGGCGGCAGCACGCCCATGATCTGGCCCTGGCTGGTGAAGACGGCGACGGCGTCGGGCTCGACGATGGCCCTGGAGAACTTGCGGATGTTCTGGTCCGGCCACTTGTAGACGATCTGGCCCTTCGAGCTGTCCGGCGCTGCGATGAACTCGCGGCGAGCCTCGTTGATAATGCCCATCCGATTTCGCTCCCTTGTGGCCAGGCGTGCGCAGCGGCCTGCCCCCGGCCGCGCCTAGGCGGATCATACTTCGGCGTGCCGAAGCTTGCCGTCTCATCACAGTCTGGATTCGGTACCGATGTACCGACAGGGTGTTACCACGCAAATCGTCCGGGTACGGCACCTCCTTCCGGGTAGGGTGTCTGCTTGTTGTGTCGAACCCCGTCGTTTTGCTCGCTGGCCGGTACCGTCTCGCTGAGCACGTCGCGACCGGCGGTATGGGCGAAGTCTGGCGCGCCATCGATGAGGTGCTGAACCGGACAGTCGCGGTGAAGCTGCTCAGGCCCGAGTACGCCGAGAACGCGGACGCGCTGGCCAGGTTCCGCGCCGAGGCCAGGCATACCGCCGGGCTGGCCCATCCGGGGATCGCGCAGATCTACGACTACGGCGAGCCTGAACCGCCGGCCGCGCCCTTCCTGATCATGGAATTCGTGGCCGGCCCGCCGGTGTCCAGGCTGCTCGAAGCCGGCCCGATGCCGCCGGCCACGGTCATGGACCTGGTCGCCCAGGCGGCCGAAGGACTGGCCGCCGCGCACGCGGCCGGCCTGGTGCACCGCGACATCAAGCCGGGGAACCTGCTGGTGACCGGGGATGGCACCGTCAAGATCACCGACTTTGGCATCGCGTCCGCTGCCTGGCTGGCGCCGATCACCAGGACCGGGACGCTGGTCGGCACCCCCGCCTACCTCGCCCCCGAGCGCGTGGCAGGCGCGACCGCGACGCCGGCCAGTGACCTGTACTCGCTCGGCGTCGTCGCGTACGAGTGCCTGGCCGCGCGGCCGCCGTTCAGCGGCAGCCCGATGGAGGTGGCGCTCGCGCACCGGCACCTGTCGCCGCCGCCGCTGCCGCCTGACATGCCGCCGGCCGTGGCCGGCCTGGTGGCCCAGCTCACCGCCAAGGACCCGGCCGGCCGGCCGCCGACCG
>JASHQL010000304.1 GCA_030039155.1 Streptosporangiaceae bacterium
CAGGCTCATCCGTCGATTTCCTCGCTTGGCGGCAGGGGCCTGGGCATCGTGGAGCACCTGGCCACCACCTGGGGAGTCAGGGACGAAGCCGACGGCCTGACCGTCTGGGCGATCCTGGCAGCCCCGCGGCCGGGCGCCGAGGTCAGCCCGCTCGGCACCGACATCCCGGCCGCGGCGCCCGTCTCGGCCCAGCAGGCGTAATACCGCGCCGGACGGGTGATACTCCCCAGCAGGGGGTTCCAGGGGGCATCCCCCTGATCTGCGTTCCGGGGGACGTGTGAGCCAGGCACACGGGGTGGACAGCGAGGTCGGCAGGCTCAGGACGGTGCTCATGCACCGGCCGGGCCGGGAACTGCAGCGGATGACGCCGCGCAACAAGGATCGTCTGCTGTTCGACACGCTGCCGTGGGTCGGCCGGGCCAGGCAGGAGCACGACGTGCTCACCCAGCAGCTCAGGGACCAGGGCGTGCAGGTCCTGTACGTCACCGAACTGCTGCAGGACGCGCTCGAGTACCAGCAGGCAAGGGACGAGGCGATCGGCTCCGTGCTGGCCGACGCCGCGCTCGGCGATGAGCTGCGGGCCCAGCTGCGCGGGCAGCTCGACGACCTTGGCCCGGAGGAGCTGGCCGAGGTGCTGATCGCCGGGCTCACCCCAGAGGAGCTGCGGATCGGCCACGGCGTGGTGTACGAGCTGCTGGACCGGCATGACTTCGTGATCGACCCGCTGCCCAACCTGATGTTCACCAGGGACGCGAGCTTCTGGATCGGCGGCCAGGTCGCGGTGGCGAGCATGGCCGCGGAGAGCCGCCGCAGGGAGGCAGAGCTTGCCGCGGTGATCTACCGGCACCATCCCAGGTTCGCCGGCGCCGGGCTGCTGTACTGGCCAGGGCTTGAGCACGTCGAGGGCGGCGACGTGCTGCTGCTCGCGCCGGACGTGCTGGCCATCGGCGTCGGCAAGCGGACCCTGCCGGCCGGGGCCGAGCGGCTGGCCAGGCACGTCTTCGAGGCCGGCCTGGCCAGCACCGTGCTCGCGGTGCCGATGGACCAGCGCGATGGAGCCGGCCACCTGGACACCCTCTGCACGGTGATCGACACAGCTGCCGTGGTCATGCACCCGAAGGTGGCGTACTCGCTGACCGCGCATACCATCACGCCGCGGCCGGCCGGGATGCGGGTGTCGCGGCCGCAGCCGTTCCTTGAGGCGGCAGCGCAGGCGATCGGCGTCGCCAGGCTGACCGTCATCGACACCTGCGTCGACCCGGTGCGCGGCCCGCGGGATCAGTGGGACGACGGCGCGAACGCGCTTGCCATCGGGCCGCGGCTTGCGGTGTGCCACGAGCGGAACGTGCAGACCAACGCCAGGCTGCAGGACGCCGGCGTGGCGGTGATCCCGGTGCCGAGCAGTGAGCTTGGCAGCCGGAGAGGCGGCCCGCGATGCATGTCCTGCGCGGTCAGCCGTGACTCGGTGGTGCTGGCGCAAGACGGCAGCACCACCGGAGCGCCTGCCGACTCCGACATCGCGCTGTACCGCGAGATGGCGCAACTGGTCGAGGCCGAGGCGCCCACCAGCCCGGACGCGCTGCCCGCGGGCCTGCCTGGCATCGGCCGCACGGCCGCGGCGGCGGCGGCCAGGTCAGAGCCTGCGCCTGGCGTCCCCGAATCAGCGCAGCCAGAACCGAGCACCGATCCCTGTGTGCACCCCGTCGCGCTGCCTGACCCAGGCAGGCGGGACGAGCTCACCCCCGCTGGCTAGGTCGCGCTCAGTCGCGCGCTCTGCGCGCGGTCCTGCGCCCGGCCCTGAACATGCCGAACAGGGCAAGGATCGCGACGATCAGCAGGCCGAAGAACAGTGCCTTGACCACGAATCCGATCAGGAACCCGATGACGGCGAAGGCAACCACGATCGCGACGATCGCGCCCACGATCACCAAAGACAGTCGCACCATGCATCCAAGGTACGGCCATCCGGCGGGTGCTGCTACCGCCGGCCCTGGCACGAGCTGAAGTGACCCATCTAGCCGCCGGATGGCCGCGCCGGGTAGTGTGCGCCACGTGGAGCTAAAGGTCACAACCCGGTCGCAGGGCGATCACACCGTTATGTCCGTTGCGGGCGAGATCGACCTGTATACCGCGCCTCGGCTGCACTCGGAACTCATGTCAGCGCTGCCTGCCGATTCCCAGGTCAGGCTCGTCGTTGACATGTCGAAGGTCGATTTCTGCGACTCAACCGGCATGAACGTGCTGCTTGCCGCGCACCGCCGGGCCAGGGAGCACGGCGGCGACTTGCAGCTTGCCGGGCCGAGATCGGCAACCAGGAAGGTGCTGCAGGTCACCGGGCTGGAGAGCGTCTTCACGGTGATTGACGACCCCGCCGAGCTTGCCGGGCAATAAGCTATCGGGCTATGCCGCCGCAAGGTGATCTTGCAGTCATCATCCCGGCCTGGAACGAGTCCGACCGCATCGCATCCACGGTCGCGGCGGCCGCCAGCGTCAGCGGAGTCGACTTCGTGCTGGTCGTCGACGACGGCTCGGCGGACGGAACTGCCGCGGCAGCGGAGCGGGCCGGCGCGCTGGTGTTCCGGCACGCCAGCAACCGCGGCAAGGCGGCGGCGATCGAGACCGGCGCGGCCGCGGTCAGCCTGATCGAGGCGGCCAGGCACCAGGAGGCCGGCCGGCATCTGCTGCTGTTCCTCGACGCCGACCTGGCTGACAGCGCCGCCGCGGCGGGGCCGCTCGCCGAGCCGGTCAGGGCCGGCGACGCCGACATGACCATCGCGGTATTCACCGATCGGGTGCGCCGCGGCGGGTTCGGCTTCGTCACCGGTACCTCAGGCGCGGGCATCGAGCGCGCTACCGGCTGGCGGCCAGCCCAGCCGCTGAACGGCCAGCGCTGCCTGACCAGGGCGGCGTTCCAGGCCGCGCTGCCGCTTGCGGCCGGCTGGGGAGCCGAGACCGGGATGACCATCGACCTGCTGCGCAAGGGCATGCGGGTGCGGGAGGTCGAGGTGCCGCTGGCGCACCGGGCCACCGGTAACGACCTGCGGTCCCAGCTGCACCGGGTGCGGCAGCTTGGCGGGGTGGCCAGGGCGCTGGCCAGCCGTCAGCGCTGGCAGCGCGGCGGCAGCCTGTCGCCAGGCAACCTGCCGCGCTGATCGCCGGCAGGCTACAGGTAAGGCCCAGAGGAGCGCGGCACGTCGTCGCCGTCCTGCTGCTGCGGCAGCATGCCGGGCGGCAGCGCCCGCCGCATCTGCTCGAGCTGGGCCCTGGCCGCCATCTGCTGCGCGAACAACGTGGTCTGGATGCCATGGAACAGCCCCTCGAGCCAGCCGACCAGCTGAGCCTGCGCCACCCGCAGCTCGGACTCGCTTGGCACGTCGTCGTCGGCAAACGGCAGCGACAGCCGCTCCAGCTCCTCGACCAGCTCAGGAGCCAGCCCGTCTTCCAGTTCCTTGATCGAGCTCTTGTGAATCTCCCTCAGCCGCGCCCTGCTCTTCTCGTCGAGCGGCGCCGCCTTCACCTCTTCCAGCAGCTGGCGGATCATGCTGCCGACCCGCATGACCTTGGCGGGCTGCTCCACCATCTCGGTGACCGGGCGCTCCCTTGATGTCTCCGCGCCGCCACCCGTCTCGACCGCCACGCCGTCGGGACCGACCACCACGATGCGCGGGTTCTGGTGGACCTCGGGGACTTCCGGGCTTGCCTCGTCGCTCATGGTCCTAGTCTGCCGGCGCCCTGGGCTTCGCGCACCACGGGGGCGGCTAAACCGCCGGCGTCCGGTCAGCCTGCGCGGCCGGCGTCGAGCAGGATCTTGCCGACGTGGCCGCTTTCTTCCATCAGCCGGTGCGCCCTGCTCGCGTCGGCGAGCGGCACGATCGTGTCCACCACCGCCCTGATCTGGCCCGTCTCGATGAGCGGCCAGACGTGCTCGTGCACCGCGGCCACCACCGCGCCCTTCTCCTGCACCGGGCGCGCCCGCAGCGAGGCCGACTGCACGGTGGCCCGCTTGCGCATCAGCAGGCCGAGGTCAAGCTCGCCGCGGCCACCGCCCTGCAGCCCGATCACCTCGAGCCTGCCGCCCGTCGCCAGCGCCTCGATGTTGCGCGGCAGGTAAGCCGCGCCCATGATGTCCAGGATCACGTCGGCGCCGCGGCCGTCGGTGAACTCGGTCACCGCGGCGACGAAGTCCTCGTCCCGGTAGTTGATCGCCAGGTCGGCACCCAGTTCCAGGCACCGGTCCAGCTTGTCCGCCGAGCCGGCAGTGCAGGCCACTCTCGCCCCGAACGCGCGGGCCAGCTGGATCGCCATCGTGCCGATACCGCTGGCGCCGCCATGGACCAGCAGCGTCTGCCCGGCCGCCAGCCCGGCCCGCATGAACACGTTCGCGTACACGGTGCACGCCACCTCGGGCAGCGCCGCGGCCTCGGTGGCGCTGAGCCCTGCCGGGACCGGCAGCACCTGCACCGCCGGCACCGCTACCTGCTCGGCGTACCCGCCGCCTGCCAGCAGCGCGCACACCTGATCGCCCGGGCCCCACCCGGCGACCTGCTGGCCGACCGCCGCCACCGTGCCGCCGCATTCAAGGCCGGGGTACGGCGGCGCGCCGGCCGGCGGCGGGTAGAAGCCGAGCCGCTGCATGATGTCGGCGCGGTTCACCCCGGCGGCGTCAATCCTGATCACCAGCTCGCCGGGCCCGGCCACCGGGTCCGGTACCTCCTTGAGCTGCAATGCCTCGGGTCCGCCTGGCTGGTCGATGACGATCGCGCGCATGGCGGCCTCCTGACTCGACGGCAATGACGGACATGCGATGGCCGGGCAACTGACCTAGGCTCGGCCTAACAAGCCGATCCGGCCTGAGCGATGGGCCATTCCCGGTCACCCGAGGGCGTGACAACACCTTGGCAGATGAGCAGTCCGGTCGCGAGGGCGGCAGCCAGCAGCGGTCGGACTTAGCCAGCTACCAGGCCGACCGCGGCGCGCTGTACGACCTGTTCGGCGACGCCGGCGAGCTGCCAGACCCGGACCGGCCGGCGCCGGACACTG
>JASHQL010000305.1 GCA_030039155.1 Streptosporangiaceae bacterium
TGTGGCGGGCGCTGCAGCAGATCCCGTACGGCACGACGGTGTCCTACGGCCAGCTGGCCGGCCAGCTCGGCAGGCCGAACGCCAGCAGGGCCGTCGGCCTGGCCAACGGCAGGAACCCGCTCGCGATCGTGGTGCCGTGCCACCGGGTGATCGGCTCTGACGGCAGCCTGACCGGCTACGGCGGTGGCCTCGACCGCAAGCAGTTCCTGCTCGGCCTCGAGAGCCGCCAGCAGCAACTCAGCTAGCCCGGCTCGGGCAGGATCTGGCGCGGCGGGCCTGGCGCACCGGCCCGCCGCCGCCATTCCCGCGGGTAGCCGTAGGAGACCTCCTCGAACCGCACTCCGTCCTGCCAGGTGGTGCGCGGGATGTGCAGGTGGCCGTACACCACGGCCGACGCGTTGAACCGCAGGTGCCAGTCGGCGGTCGCGGTGGTGCCGCACCACTGCGCGACAACCGGGTAGCGCAGCACCCTGGTCGGTTCCCTGGTCAGCGGGAAGTGGTTCAGCAAGATCACCGGAAGCTGCCGGTCCATGGCGGCAAGCCGCTGCTCGGTCAGCGCCAGCCGGGCCGCGCACCACGCCTCCCGGCTCGGGTACGGGTCAGGGTGCAGCCGCGCCTCGTCGTGGCTCAGCACGCCCGACCGCCTGGCCAGCTCCAGCGCGGCCGCCTTCGTCTCGGCCCCGGCTGGCAGGAACGTGTAGTCGTACAGCAGGAACAGCGGCGCGATCCTGGCCGGCCCGCCGGCCCCGTCCCAGACCGGGAACGGGTCCTCGGGCGTGAGCACGCCGAGGTTCCGGCACAGCTGCACCAGGAACTGGTAACGCTGCTGGCCGCGCAGCCCGACCGGATCGCGCGGGTGCGTCCACAGCTCGTGGTTGCCAGGCACCCACACCACCCGCGCGAACCGCTGCGCAAGCAGGCCGAGCGCCCACTCGATGTCGGCCGCGAACTCGCCGACGTCGCCGGCCACCAGCAGCCAGTCCGCCGCCGCTCGCGGCTCAAGCGCGGCCACGATTTCCCGGTTCTCCGGGAAGCCGACGTGCAGGTCGCTGACCGCGAGCAGGCTACCGGGTGACACCCGAACTGGCATGCCTGCAATCGTCGCTTGCTGCTGTTTCGCAGTGTCAGGCGGCCTGCCGCAGCGGCCGTCTGTGCGACAATCGGGACATCGGAGGTCGCCCTTTCTGTGTGTGCGATGGCTATGTCTGCCAGAACCGGGCTCGCTGAAGACCTGACCAGCTTCGTCGGCAGGGATGCCGAGATCGCCGAGGTGCGGCGGCTGATGCAGGACGCGCGCGCGGTGACGTTGTGCGGCGCCGGGGGCATCGGCAAGACCAGGCTCGCGCTGCGCCTGGTCGCGGCGGCCGCCGATGACTATCCCGACGGCATCGCCTTCATCGACCTGGCCGACGTGCTGCAGCCAGAACTTGTCCTCGCGACCGTGGCGCAGGCGGTCGGGGCCGACGCCGAGCAAGGCCGGCCGCTGGCCGAGACGCTGATCGACGCGATCAGGCCGCGCCGGATGCTGCTGGTCCTTGACAACTGCGAGCACCTGATCGCCGCCTGCGCGAGCGTCTGCCAGCAGCTGCTGGCCAGCGCGCCCGGCCTGTCGGTGCTCGCCACCAGCCGCGAGCCATTGCGGGTCGCGGCCGAGGCGGTCTGGCAGGTGCCGCCGCTGGCCCTGCCGCCGGCCGAGGCGACCGGGCTGGACGAGATCACCGAGGCGGACGCCGTCGTGCTGTTCGCCGACCGGGCAGCCGCGGCCGCTCCCGGCTTCGCCGTCGGCGCCAGGAACGCCGCGACCGTGGCCGGCATCTGCCGTGCGCTTGACGGCCTGCCGCTGGCCATCGAGCTGGCCGCCGCCTGGGTGCGGATGCTCACCGTGGACCAGATCGCGGCCAGGATCAGCGACAGGTTCGCGCTGCTGACCAGTGCCGAGCGCAGCGCGCCGCAGCGGCAGCGGACGCTGCGCGGCACCATCGACTGGAGCTACGACCTGCTCACCGACGCCGAGCAACTGCTGCTGCGGCGGCTGTCGGTGTTCGCCAGCTGGTCGCTGGACATGGCCGAGCAGGTGTGCGCCGACGACCGGCTGCCTGCCGCGGCGATGCTCGACCTGATCACCGCGCTTGGCGACAAGTCCCTGCTCGAGGTCGAGACCGAGCTGCTCGGCAAGGCACGGTACCGGATGCTCGACACCATCAGGGAGTACGCGGCCAGCCAGCTCGCCGCCTCCGGCGAGGCCGACGTGGTGCAGGCGCGCTGGCACGCTTACACCCTGTCCGAGTCGGCGCAGATGTGGGCGATGGGCATGGGGGCGGTGCCGGCGCCGTGGTCAGCGACCGTGCACACGTTCCGCCGGTTCGAGGTGGAGTCCGCCAACATCCGCGAGGTGCTGCAGGCATGCCTGGCCGATGACTACGAGACCGGCCTGCGGCTGTGCACGGTGTGCGGGCCGCCGTGGATCGTGCTCGGCGCGTTCGCCGAGGGGGCAAGCTGGCTTGACGCCTTCCTCGGGCTGCCCGGCCCGGCAGCGGAGATTCGCGGCCCGGCGATCGTGACCAGGGCGCAGATCGCACTGGCGGCGGGCCAGCCGGAGGCGACCGAGCTGGCCATGGCCGGGCTCGAGCTGTGCTGGGACGCCGGCGACCAGTTCTGGACCGCGTCCGCGCTGAACGTGCTGACCGAGATCGACCTGCACGCCGGGCGTGCCGGGCAGGCGGAGACCCGCGCCGCCGAGGCGCTCGACGTGGCCAGAGGGTCCGGCGACCGGTTCAACGAGGGGTACGCGATCGGCACGGCGGCGATCGCCGCCGCCTATCTGGGCAGGCTGGCCGAGGCAGAGCAGCTGGCCCAGGAGGCGCTGGCCATCATGCGGGACATCGACCAGCAGTGGGGCTGCGCCAGGACGCTGCTGGGTCTCGGTGACCTGGCCAGGCTGCGCGACGACCACCAGACCGCCAGGGACCGCTACGCCGAGGCCCTGCCGATCCTGCGCGAGGTCAACGCCAGGCCGCAGCTGTCCAGGTGCCTGGCGGGCCTCGGCCTGACCGAGGTCGCGCTGCGGAACCGGCCGGCCGCGCACGACTACTTTGCCGAGAGCCTGCGGCTGAGCAGCAGTTCAGGCAGCCGGGTCGGGGTGGTGCGCGGCCTTGACGAGATGACCATGCTGGCCATGCTCGAGGGCGACGATGACCTGGCAGTGCGGCTTGCCGCCGCGGTCACCGCGTACCGGGCCGCGGCCAGCCTGCCGCCGCCGGCCGCCATCGCGCAGCCGCAGCTGGCCGCGGCGGCCGAACTCGGCAGTACCACGATGACCGCCGCATGGGCCGAGGGCAGCGGGCTGAGCAGCGCCGACGCCGTGCAGCTCGCGCTCGCCGCGGGCCAGCAGGCGGCCGGCCAGGACCAGCGGCAAGGCGCCAGCCTGCCGCAGGCCGGCCCGCTCACCGCGCGTGAGCGGGAGGTGGTCGCGCTGATCGCGGCCGGGTACAGCAACCGGGCGATCGCCAGGAAGCTGTTCATCAGCCCGGCCACCGCGGCCAGGCACGTGGCGAACATCCTGGCCAAGCTCGGGTTCAGCTCGCGCAGCCAGGTCGCTGCCTGGGCGGTGTCTGCGGGTCAGCCGGCCTCGAAGAGCGCGGAGACCGACTCGCCCTCGTGAATGCGCCTGATCGCCTCGGCCAGCGCCGGGCCGATCGAGATCACGTGCAGCTGCGGCTCGTGCACGCCTGCGACCGGCACCGTGTTCGTGCAGATGACCTCGCGCACCTCCGGGTGCGCCAGGATCCGCTTGAGTGCGCCATCGCTGAACAGGCCGTGCGTGCAGGCGATCCGCACCGACCTGGCGCCGTGCTCGCGCAGCCTGGCCAGCAGCTCGATCAGCGTGGTGCCGCGGGCGATCTCGTCGTCGAGCACGATCACGTCCTTTCCCGCGACCTCGCCGATGATCGAGCTGATCGTCACCCGCTCGTCGCTGTGCCGCTCCTTGGCGCCGGCCGCCACCGGCAGCCGCAGCATCCTGGCGAGCTGCGCGGCCGCCTTGGCGTTGCCCAGGTCCGGTGACACCACCACCGAGTTGGCCAGGTCGAGCTCGCGCAGGTGGGCGGCAAGCTCGCGGAGCGCGTGCAGGTGATCGACCGGAACCGAGAAGAACCCGTGCACCTGCGGCGCGTGCAGCGTCATCGTGAGGATCCGGTTGGCGCCGGCGGCGACCAGCAGGTCGGCGACGAGCCGGCCGCCGATCGACACCCGCGGCTTGTCTTTCTTGTCTGACCGCGCATAGGAGTAGTGCGGGATCACCGCGGTCACCCTGGCCGCCGACGCGCCGCGCGCCGCGTCCAGCATCAGCAGCAGCTCGACCAGGTTGTCCTGCACCGGCGGCGAGAGCGGCTGGATCAGGAAGACGTCACGCTCCCGGCAGTTGGCCAGCAGCTGTACCTCGAGGCAGTCGTTCGCGAACCGGGTGATCTCCACCGGACGCAGCGGCACGTCCAGGTACTCGCAGATCTCGGTGGCCAGCGCCCGGTGGGCGCTGCCGCTGAATACCGCGATCTCCCGCATGGCTGCAAGGCTAGCCCGAACACAGTTCAGCCAGCAGCCCGCCGGCCTGGCGCAGCCAGGCCTCCGGCTGCGCCATCGCGGCGGCCGCCGACCCGGCCAGCTCGGCCAGCGAGACGGCCCGCACCCCGGCCGGCGGCGGC
>JASHQL010000306.1 GCA_030039155.1 Streptosporangiaceae bacterium
GGCCCCGGTGCCGATCGACTCGTCGTCGGGGTGCGCGTGCACGAGCAGCATCCTGTGTCCGCTCATACCGGCGAGCGTAGCGATTCGCCCTCCTGAGAGGATCTGGGCCATGGCCGAGACGGACCGGGCCCGGGCGCGGGACCTGGGCATCGCGGTTGGCTCGCTGTCCCCGGGCGAGCACAATGCGATCACCGACGTGGCGGGGGTGCGGGTAGGGCACACCACCCTCATCGAAGGCAGCGACATCAGAACCGGGGTCACCGCCATCGTGCACGATCGGCTCACCGGCTTGACGGCGCTGAACGCCGGGCTGGCCGTGGGCAACGGATTCGGCAAGATCGTCGGGACCACGCAGGTCAGCGAGCTCGGGGTGATCGAGACCCCGGTCCTGCTCACTGGCACCCTGAACACGTTCCGCGTCGCGGACGCGCTGGTCAGCTACATGCTGGCGCTGCCGGGCAACGAGAAGCTGGAGACGGTCAACCCGGTCGTGGCCGAGACCAACGACGGGTTCCTGTCCGACCTGCGGCGGCGGCCCGTCACCGAGCAGCACGTGCTGGCCGCGCTGCACGGGGCCGCGGCCGGGCCGGTCGCCGAGGGAGCGGTCGGGGCTGGCACGGGCACCGGGGCGCTCGGGTTCAAGGGGGGTATCGGCACCTCGTCGCGGCTCGTGGAGCTGCGAGAGCGCGGCGAGCCGGTCACGATCGGGGCGCTCGTGCAGACCAACTTCGGCGGCACGCTGACCGTGCTCGGCACGCCGGTGCCGCCCGAGGCTGACCTGCGGCAAGCCGAGCCGGCCGGCAATTCCTGCGTGATCGTGCTGGCGACCGACGCGGCGCTCGACTCGCGGCAGCTCCGCCGGGTGGCGCGCCGGACGTTCACCGGGATGGCCAGAGCCGGCTCGAACTTCCACGGCCACAGCGGCGACTACGCGCTCGCGTTCAGCACGACCCCGGTGCCGGGCGAGGCTGGCCGCGAGACCTTCGTTCCCGTCGAAAATGACCTGAACCTGCTCTTCGATGCGGCTATCGACGCGACGGAAGAGTCGGTACTCAATTCGATCTTCATGGCAGAAACGACAGCCGGCCGCGACGGTCATGTCCTGCCCGCGGTGTCGCTCGACCGGATCCGCGAGCTGGTCAGCGGCAGATCAGGCAGCCGCAGTGCGTCGTGATCGTGAACGGTCCTGCGGGGAGCCTGGCGGCAACCGCGGCGAGCAGCCGGTCCGGGTCCCCGCTGGCCTGGGTGAGCCGCATGCTGCGCAGGTAGTCGAGCGCCGGCTGCGGGTCGGGCACCCGCAGCTCGCTGGCGAAGTCGTGCCGCTGCACCACGGCGAACACGGTGGCCAGCAGCTCAGCGCCGCCGCCGAGCCGGATACCGGCCGGCGCTGCGTCCAGGCCCCAGCCGTACAGCGGGTCGACGGTCATGCCGATATCGGCCGCCGCGCTGGCGAGCAGCTGGCGCAGCTGGAGCTGATGGTCGTCGTCGTTCAGCACCACCAGCACGGTGCCGCCCGGCCTGGTGATGCGGCGCAGCTCGCGCGCCGCTGCCTGCTTGTCCGGCACGTGATAGAGCATGTGCATGGCCAGCGTCACGTCGGCCTGGCCGTCGGCCAGCGGCAGCCTGGCCGCATCGGCGTTAACCAGCGCGGCACCCGGCGCCCGGCCGCTCGCCGCCTGCAGCATGCCCACCGAGAGGTCGAGGCCGAGCACCCGGCCGCGGTGCCCGCGCCTGGCCAGCCCGGCCAGGTACATGCCGTTGCCGCAGCCGACGTCGGCGACGGTCTCCGCGCCGGTCAGCGCCGCGAGGTCGAGCACGGTCTCGACCAGGTCGATCCGCGGCCGCTGGTAGGCGTAGATCGACTGCCTGGCCACCAGGTTGGCGTCGGTCAGGTACTGCACCTGGGTCAGGTAACCGCGGTCGGTCATGGTGTGGCTCTTGCCGGCCATGACAGGTACGGTACCGACCGCTGCCCGCCGGTCCGGCCACCGCGTTGCTGTCCTCGCTGCCTGGTGTAGCGAGAGTCACACGCAGTGAACGCGCACCTGCGGCGCCAGAGTGATATCCAGTGGAATAAGGTTTCTGACGCAACGCGGGCCCGTATCGGCATGGCGGTGCGCCCAGCCCCACACATAGGCGCCGGCCGGCCCCTTGGCGGCAGGCGCGGAGCGACCCCAGCCAGTACCAGGGCGGAGACGTCGACGAATGACGCAGACAACGCAGTCGCAGCCGAAGACCAGGGCCCAGATCGCCGACAAGACGCTGCGGACCGATCCCTGGTGGCGCTCGCCGATGGTCACCGCGACCGCGCTGACGATCGTGGTGATCTATCTCACCTGGGCGTCGCTGGTGAACAACCACTACTTCGCCAACCCGTACATCTCCCCGCTGTACTCGCCCTGCCTGGCCACCACCTGCGCGAAGCACTCAGGGCTGGACTGGATCCCCTGGCTGAGCGGGCTGACCCCGGCGATCCTGATCATCTGGGGGCCGATGGGCTTCAGGCTGACCTGCTACTACTACCGCAAGGCGTACTACCGGGCGTTCTGGCGGGCGCCCGCCTCCTGCGCGGTGCGTGAGCCGCACGCCAAGTACACCGGCGAGACCAGGCTGCCGCTGATCCTGCAGAACCTGCACAGGTACTTCTTCTACGTCGCGCTGATCTTCAACGTGATCCTGACCATCGACGCGGTGCTCGCGTTCCGGAACTCGAGCGGCCAGTGGGGCCACATGGGGCTCGGCACGCTGATCCTGATCGTGAACGCGACGCTGCTGTGGCTGTACACACTGTCCTGCCACGCGTGCAGGCACGTGACCGGCGGCAGGCTCAAGCACTTCTCCAAGCACCCGGTCAGGTACTGGCTGTGGACCCAGGTATCGAAGCTGAACACGCGGCACATGCAGCTCGCCTGGGTGTCGCTGTTCTGGGTGCTGTTCACCGACCTGTACATCCGGCTGGTGTCCGCCGGCGTGTTCAGCGACCCGCGGTTCTTCTGAGAGGTCTCCCCGGCAATGACTCGCACTGATCTTTCGGGCATCCAGCGGCTCCCCTACGACGTCGTCGTCATCGGCGCCGGCGGGTCCGGCCTGCGCGCGGCGATCGAAGCGCGGCAGGCGGGCAAGCGGACCGCGATCATCTCCAAGTCCCTGTTCGGCAAGGCGCACACGGTGATGGCCGAGGGCGGCTGCGCCGCGGCGATGGGCAACATGAACCCGCGCGACAACTGGATGGTCCACTTCAGGGACACCATGCGCGGCGGCAAGTTCCTGAACAACCCGCGGATGGCCGAGCTGCACGCCAAGGAGGCCCCGGACCGGGTCTACGAGCTGGAGGCGTGGGGCGCGCTGTTCGACCGGACCCCGGACGGGAAGATCAGCCAGCGCAACTTCGGCGGGCACGAGTACCCACGGCTCGCGCACGTCGGCGACCGGACCGGCCTGGAGATGATCAGGACGCTGCAGCAGCGGGTCGTGGCCCTGCAGCAGGCGGACTCGCTCGCACTTGGCGATCCCGAGGCGATGATCCGGGTGTTCGCGGAGACGACGATCACGCGCCTGGTCCTTGCCGGCCCGGAGGGCCGGCCCCCCGGACCCCCCGGCGCTGACGGGAACCGGATCGCGGGCGCCTTCGGGTACGTGCGGGATACCGGGCGGTTCGTGCTCTTCGAGGCGCCGGCGGTTGTCCTGGCGACCGGCGGCATCGGGCGGACGTTCAAGGTCACCTCGAACTCCTGGGAGTACAGCGGCGACGGGCACGCGCTGGCGCTGCTGGCCGG
>JASHQL010000307.1 GCA_030039155.1 Streptosporangiaceae bacterium
ACCAGGCAGCCAGCGATAGAGCTGCTGACCGAGGACGGCAAGGCCGGCGGCGCGGTGCTCGGCGACGGCACCGTGCTGCGCGCGGCGTCGGTCGTGCTCGCGGCCGGCTGGCAGTCGGCCGGGCTGGCCGGCCTCCCCGCTACGGCCGTGCCGCAGGTCAGGCCGGTCAAGGGGCAGATCCTGCGGCTGCGCGACAACGGCGCAACGCGGGCCGCCGGACTGCCGGCCGGGCTGCTGACCAGGACCGTGCGCGGGATCGTCCGCGGCTCGACGGTGTACCTGGTGCCCAGGGCCACCGGCGAGCTTGTGGTCGGCGCCACCCAGGAGGAACTCGGCGCCGACACCACCGTGACCGCCGGCGGGGTCTGGCAGCTACTCCGCGACGCCAGGCTGCTGGTGCCCGGCATCACCGAGCTTGAGCTGGCCGAGGTCACCGCGGGCCTGCGGCCAGGAACCCCGGACAACGGCCCGCTCATCGGTCCCTCGCCTGGCCTGCCCGGGCTGCTGCTCGCGACCGGGCACTTCCGCAGCGGCGTGCTGCTCGCCCCGGTGACCGCCGAGGTGATCGCCGGGTACCTGACAGGTGCCGGGGCCCCGCCGGTGGCCACGCCGTTCGCGCCGGACCGGGCCGCCAGGGCCACGCGCGCCGCCAGGGCCACGCGGGCCGGCGCACCGGGGGCGGCGCCATGCAGGTAGTCATCAACGGCGAGCAGCGCCTGGTCGAGCCTGGGCTGCTGCTGTCCGAGGCGGTCGCGCTGCTGACCGCCGCGCCGTCCGGGGTTGCCGCGGCGGTGAACGGCGACGTGGTAAGGCGCGCCGACTGGCCGTCGACCGAGCTGGCCGACGGTGACCAGGTCGAGGTGCTCACAGCGGTGCAGGGAGGCTGACGTGGACGACAAGTTCGTGCTCGCAGACCAGGTGCTGGGATCCCGGCTGATCATGGGAACCGGCGGCGCGCCCAGCCTTGACGTGCTGGACCGGGCGCTCGCCGCGTCCGGCACCGAGGTCACCACCGTGGCCATGCGCCGGGTCGGCCCGGCAGGCGCAGGCTCGGTGCTCGACCTGCTCACCGCGCGCGGCATCCAGGTGCTGCCGAACACCGCGGGCTGTTTCACCGCGGCCGAGGCGGTGCGGGTGGCCAGGATGGCGAGGGAAGCGCTCGGCACGAGCTGGCTGAAGCTCGAGGTGATCGCGGACGAGCAGACCCTGCTGCCCGACCCGGTCGAGCTGCTTGCCGCCGCCGAGCAGCTGATCAGCGAGGGCTTCACCGTGCTGCCCTACACCAACGACGACCCGGTGCTCGCCAGGCGGCTGGAGCAGGCAGGCTGCGCCGCGGTCATGCCGCTTGGCGCGCCGATCGGATCCGGCCTCGGCATCAGGAACCCGCACAACATCGAGCTGATGGTCGCCGCCGCCTGCGTACCGGTCATCCTGGACGCCGGCATCGGCACGGCCAGCGACGCGGCCATCGCGATGGAGCTCGGCTGCGCCGCGGTGCTGCTTGCCACCTCGGTGACCAGGGCAAGGGACCCGGAGCTGATGGCCGGGGCGATGCGCCTGGCGGTCCAGGCCGGGCGGCAGGCCTACCTGGCCGGCCGGGTACCGCGCCGCCGGCACGCATTGGCGTCGTCGCCGACGGCCCAATAGGAGGGGAACGAAGGTCTCCCGGCCGGTGTCGCGCGTTCACAAGAGGTGATCGCGCGGATGCGCTGCGCGCATGCCGCTCCGGGCGATTCACAACCGCGCCCGCGTGCCCGGCTGCGGACCTTAAACTTTCCCCGATGGATGCCACCCTGTCGCCGTCCACCGGCGTGCTGCTCGACGGCCGCTACCTGGTGGAGTCGCAGCTTGCCCGCGGTGGCATGGCGACCGTGTACCTGGGCCGCGACACCAGGCTCGGCCGGGTGGTGGCGCTGAAGATCGCGCATCCCGAGCTCGCCGCCGACCACGAGTTCGTGCACCGCTTCATCAGCGAGGCCAGAGCGGTCGCCCAGCTGTCGAGCCCGAACGTGGTGTCGGTCTTCGACCAGGGCTCGGCGGGCGACATCCACTTCATCGCGATGGAGTACGTGCCCGGCCAGACGCTGCGCGAGCTGCTGATCACCCGCGGCAGGCTGGCCCCCCGCGAGGCGCTCGACATCACCGAGCGGGTGCTGGCCGGCCTCGCGGCCGCGCACGCGGCCGGCCTGGTGCACCGCGACGTCAAGCCGGAGAACGTGCTGCTCGGCGTGGATGGCGCGGTCAAGGTTGCCGACTTCGGCCTGGCCAGGGCGGCGGCCGCGGTGGCCAGGACCAAGAGCGGCATGATCATCGGCACCGCCGCCTACCTGGCGCCCGAGCAGGTTTCCCGCAGCGAGTCTGACGCGCGGACCGACGTCTACGCGGTCGGCGTGATGCTGTTCGAGCTGCTCACCGGCACCCAGCCGCATACCGGCGACACGCCGCTTGCGGTGGCCTACAAGCACGTGAACGACGTCGTGCCGGCGCCGTCCAGCGTCGTGCCGACGCTCCCGCCCGCACTTGACGCGCTGGTCGCGCTGGCCACCAACCGCGACGCCGACCAGCGGCCGGCCGACGCCGGGCAGTTCCTGCAAGCGATCCAGGACGTCCGCCGCGGGCTGCCGCTGTCCGGCAACTACCGCCGCGGCCAGCACGCGGCCCCCGACCGCCAGGAGATGCTGGCCGGCCAGCTCGCCGAGCCTGCGGCGGCCCAGCGCGAGCCGGCCCAGTATCAACCAGCACTGCCAGAGCCCGGCCAGGCCGAGATGCTGCTGGCCAGGCCAGGCCAGCACCGCGCGCTCGACAGCTCGAATCACACCCTGATCGTGGCGCCCGACGGCGGCTACGACGACCAGGACGGCTACCGCGCCGGGCCGCGGCCGGGCCGGCGCTACCGGGAGCCGATGCTGCAGCGCTGGCTGTTCAGCCGGCGGCTCGGCTACCTGGCGATCGGCCTCGCGCTGGTCGGCCTGCTCGCCTGGTCCGGCTACTGGTTCCTGGCCGGCCGGTACGCCAGCGTGCCGTCGGTAGCCGGCAAGACCGTCGCGGCGGCCAGGGCTGAGCTGGCCCGCAGCGGCTTCACCGCGGCCGACGGCCGCGCGCAGCTCAGCAACACCGTGCCCAAGGGCGACATCATCAAGACCGTGCCAGGTCCAGGCACCAGCCTGACCCACGGCAGCACGGTCACGATGATCAGCTCGCTCGGCCCGAAGATGATCCCGATGCCGTCGGTCACCGGGCAGCAGGCCCAGGCTGCCGAGGCCGTGCTGACAAAGGCCGGGCTGAGCTACGCCAAGCCGACGGCCGAGCCCTCGTCCACCATCCCGGCCGGGATCGTGATCAGCACGAATCCGGTGGCCGGCACCAGCTGGCCGGCGAACAAGCCGGTGCAGCTCGTGGTGAGCGCAGGCCCGCCGCTGCCGGATTTCGTCGGCCAGCAGGAGAGCGCCGCCCAGGCCGCCGCGCAGGCCGGCGGCTACTCGATCAATCCGGTGCCTGACACCAGCAGCAACGAGCCGCAGGGCACGATCACCAGGCAGTCGCCGGCGCCGAACACGCCGATCACGCCGGGCGAGGTCGTCACGGTCTACGTGTCGCAGGGACCGCCGATGGTGCCGGTACCCGACGTGCAGGGCGACAGCGTGCAGCAGGCGATCAGGCAGCTCAAGGCGGCGGGCTTCACCGTCTCGGTCAACCAGGGCCTGATCGGCCACCGGGTGACCAGCTACTCGCCGACCGGGCAGGCGCCGCGCGGCTCGACCATCACGATCAACGTCGGCGTACTCTAGCGCGGTCAGGCGGGCGGGCCCTCGCCGTCCTCTTCCTGGTAGGAGTAGCGCTGCTCGCGCCACGCCTCTGCGGTGTTGTGGTAGCCGCGCTCCTCCCAGAAACCGCGCCTGTCCCTGGTGAGGTACTCAAGGGCGCGCACCCACTTCACGCTCTTCCACGCGTACAGCGCAGGCACCACAAGCCGCAGCGGGTGGCCGTGCTCAGGCGTGAGGGGGGTGCCGTCACGGTGCGTCGCCAGCAGCGTGTCGTCGGCGGCGAAGTCGGAGATCCTGACGTTCGCGCTGTAGCCGAAGTCAGCCCAGATCATCACGTGGGTGACCGCAGGGTCTGGCGGCACCCGGCGGAGCACCTCGGCCGCCGCGATGCCGCCCCAGCGAAGGCCGGGCACTGTGAACTTGGTCACGCAGTGAAAGTCGGCGACGATCTCGGTGCTGGGCAGCGCGCATACCTCGTCCCAGCACCACCTGTGCTCCTGACCCGAGTGGGTGGCGCCGAAGATCCGCAGGTCCCAGGTGGCGGCGTTGAACGTCGGCACCGGGCCGTAGTGCAGCACGGGCAACGTGCGCGGCACGTGCTGGCCGGGCGGCAGCAGCAATCCCGGCTCGTCCCCCGGCTGCTGAGCCCGGCTTGCCGCGTCCCAGGCGACGGGCTCGCGCGCGCTGCTGTCGCGCGCGCTCGCCTCCGGTTGCCTCATGTCAGGCGCCTGCCCCTTCCTGCATCCGCGCCAAGCTGGCCGCGACGCCGACCCTCGTCCCCCGCAGGTGGGGGCTATCTTGCCACCCGCGCTGACCGCGGCCTGCTGGCACCCACCGCGAACCAGGCACGTCGCCGGGTGCGCTAAGCTACCGCCCGTGCGTGGCGCGTACTGGTTTAGCTATGGCTACCGACCCGGCCCTGGGACGGTCGCCTGCCAGTGCGTGCGCTGACGCAAGCGAGCCAAACGAAAGCCCCGGGCCGGTAGCGGCCCGGGGCTTTCGTCATGATGGAGCCAGGAGGGTTTCGATGGTGGTGGTCATGGCCGCTGAGGCCACTCAGCAAGACGTTGACGCGATCGTGCGCCTGGTCGAGACGGCCGGCGGCGAGGCCTTCGTCAGCCGGGGCGTGTCCCGCACGATCATCGGGCTGGTCGGCGACGTCGACCAGTTCGGCGCGCTGAACCTGCGCAGCTACCCCGGCGTCAGCGACGTGGTGCGGATCTCGGTGCCGTACAAGCTGGTGAGCAGGGAGCATCATCCGAACCGGTCGGTGATCAGGGTCGGCGGCGTGCCGATCGGCCCGGACATGGTGACGGTCATCGCCGGCCCGTGCACCGTCGAGTCGCACGAGCAGACGCTGACCGCGGCCAGGATGGCCAAGGCAGCCGGCGCATCGCTGCTGCGCGGCGGCGCGTTCAAGCCGCGCACCTCGCCGTACGCGTTCCAGGGTCTCGGCGAGGCCGGGCTGCGGATTCTCGCCGACGTGCGCGCGGAGACCGGGCTGCCGGTGGTCACCGAGGTGATCGACCCGGCCAGCGTGGACCTGGTCTCCTCCTACGCCGACATGCTGCAGGTCGGCACCCGCAGCATGCAGAACTTCACGCTGCTGCAGGCCGTCGGGTCGGCGGCCAAGCCGGTGCTGCTCAAGCGCGGGATGAACGCGACCATCGAGGAATGGCTGATGGCCGCCGAGTACATCGCCCAGCGCGGCAACCTCGACATCGTGCTGTGCGAGCGCGGCATCAGGACGTTCGAGACCGCGACGCGCAACACCCTGGACATCAGCGCGGTGCCGATCGCGCAGCGGCTCTCGCACCTGCCGGTGATCGTCGATCCGTCACACTCCGGCGGCCGTCGTGACCTGGTGCTGCCGCTCAGCCGGGCCGCGATCGCGGCCGGCGCTGATGGCATCATCGTGGACATCCACCCGCGGCCGGCGACCGCGCTGTGCGACGGCGAGCAGGCGCTCACCGGCACCGACATCGCCGAGCTTGCCGCGGCCGCCAGCGTGCTCCCGCAGGTCCTAGGTAAGTCACTCACCCCCGCGCCGCAGCCTGCCGCCGTACACTGACCGCGAAAGGGCGCTGAGCGGGTCCGGGCGGGGGTCGGCATAATGTGCCAGCCAGGGCTCTCGAATCCGCCGGTTTTGTGCGAACCTTGACCTGAACGTTGCGATCGGCGCAGGTGGCGCCGAAGCGCGGAGCGGAGATCGGGTGAGTAGCATGCACCGGTCGGGCAAGTATCTGGCCTGGGTCATGCCGATGCTGCTGCCGATGCTGTTGTTTGCCCAGTTCTGGCAGGCCTGGCCGGCGGCCGCCAAGCCGATCCGCCCGATCGCCGCACGGTCGGCCGATGCCGCCTGGCGCGAGGTTCTGACCAGGCATTACGGCGCGCAGGCCAACGCCTCGGGGTTTTCCGCCGTGGTGGTCACCGGGCGGAACACCGCGTGGGCATTCGGCGGCACCAATCCAGGCGGCCCGAGCGTCCCGGTGGCCATGTACCTGTCCGGCGGGAGCTGGCACGCGGCCAGCCTGCCGGCCGGCCTGACCGGCTTCATCAGCTCGGCCAGCGCCTCGTCAGACCGCGATGTCTGGGCGGTGAGCAGCTCAGGCGGCTACGCGCTGCACTGGAACGGCACCAGCTGGACCGTCGCCAAGCGCTGGCACAACCACGGGCAGCTGACCGACGTCACGGCGCTGAGCAGCGACAACGTCTGGGTGTTCGGGACCGGTGCGGCCGGCCTGCCAGGCGTCGGCAGCTGGCATTTCAGCCACCACACCTGGACCAGGGTCGGCGGCCTCGGCGGTGAGGTCTACCGGGCCAGCGCCGCATCGCGGGACGACATCTGGGGCATCGCGGCAAGCCGGACCGGCGGCCGGATCGTCAGGTACAACGGCCGCCGCTGGCGGCTGGTCCGCCGCAGCGCGGCGCTGCGCGGCATCCACATGAGCGACATCCTGGCGACCTCGGCACGCGACGCCTGGGTGGCGGGCAACCTTGCCGCCAAGCACGGGTACGGCAAGCTGGTGCTGGCTCACTGGAACGGCCTGTACTGGGTCAGGATCGTGCTGGCCGCCGACGGCTGGGCTGGCAGGCTCGCACCGGACGGACGCGGCGGCGTCTGGCTGACCGCCGAGGCCACCAGCCTCCCGGCACGGGGCCTGGTGCTGCATATCTCGGCAGGCGGGCTGCAGAGCCGGTCGATCGTGCTGGCCGGGGATGGCAGCGGCGTCAGCGGGCTTGCGCTGCTCCGTGGCACCGGCACCTTGCTCGCCACCGGCGGGTACCTGACCATGACCGGCGGAGACGCGGCGATCTGGCGGCGGCAGGTGCTGATCATCGGCGAGGACCGCGACGCCGGTCATGGCGCCGGCTCGGTCAAGCGAATCTGACCTGCC
>JASHQL010000033.1 GCA_030039155.1 Streptosporangiaceae bacterium
CTCCGCGAGACCGACATCCAGATCGCCGATGACCTGTTCCTGGCCGCGTCCGACGAGGCCGAGTACGAGTCCGTGATGCTGTTCCTGAACCACTCCTGCGAGCCGAACGTCGGGTTCGCCGGGAACGTCGTGCTGGTCGCGATGAGGGACATCGACGCAGGCGAGGAGATCACCACCGACTACGCGCTGTTCGACGACTACGACGGCCAGCTGGATTGCCGCTGTGGCACGCGGTCCTGCCGCGGCGTGATCCGCGGCCGTGACTGGCAGCTGCCCGAGTTGCAGCGCCGGTACGGCAGCTACTTCTCCTGGTACCTGCTCAACAAGATGCGCTAGCGATCAGGCGTCCACCAGGTCAAGCCCGAGCCAGTGCGCCAGGTCGTCAAGTTCGGCGTTCACCGCCTCGATCATCGGCGCGGTGAACTTCACGTCCTGGTGGATCGCGTTCAGCCGGAGCACGCCAGCGTCCCGGTCGGCGGCCGCGTCGACCTTCCCGATCAGCCGGTCGCCGTACAGCACCGGCAGCGCGTAGTAGCCCCACCGGCGCTTCTCGACCGGCTTGTACATCTCAAGCTGGTAGTCGAACTCGAAGATGTCGTCCATCCGCTTGCGGTCGAAGATGAGCCGGTCGAACGGCGACAGCAGGGCCGCACGGCCGGTGAACGGCCGGCCGATCAGCGACGGCTCGACTCGCCACTTGCTCCTGATGCCCTCGATCACCGCGGGCTGGCCGGCCTGGCCGACGTGCCAGGCCTCGCCGACATAGTCCCGGTTGCTGGCACGGACGATGCCGAGCGACCGGAGCCGTCGCTCGTCGCGGACGCGCGCTGCCTCCGCGGCCGGGACGGCCGCGTCGTCGGGGTAGATCCGGCTGGCCAGGTCCCAGACCCGCTCGTTGCCTTCCCGCATCGCCACCGCGACCTCGCCGCGGCGTTCCATGCACTCCAGCATCTTGATCACGTTGCGGTTGTTGCTCCACCCCGTCGACTGCCACGGCACCTTCGCCGAGTCTGGCAGCTCTCCGGCTGCCATCGGCCCGGCCGCGGTCAGCCGGAACAGCAGGTCCCGGCGGAACGCGTCGTTGGCCCGCACCCAGTCGTGGGTGCCGGGCCAGCCCCGCTGCTCGTCCCGCGAGGCTTGCATCTGCGACCGGTACAGCGCGATGTCCTCGGCCGGCCTGATCATGCCTTCCAGTTCGACCAGCACCCGGTCCCGCAGCGCGGTTGCCAGCTCGGCCTGGCGGTAGCCGGAGCCAAGGCGGCTCCACAGCACCAGGTCGGCGCTCGGCGCTACCGCCTTGTTGCCGTCGACCTGCAGCAGCGTCAGCTGGCGCAGCACCTCGAGCAGCGAGGCCGGCCGCCGCCGGTCAAGCCATTGGGCCTGCACCGCGATCCGGCGCGCGTCCGCGCGGGACAGCTCATGAACCTGCACCAGTCGACCGTAGCGGGACACCGGCGGCCCGAGCGCCGGCCGGCCTTCGTCGTGCTGCGCAAGGTCACCGACGGCGATTGGCAGCTTGTCGGCGAGGTGCAGCGCCGTCCCGGGCTGCCGGCTGCGTTCCCTGACGGCCTGGGCGCGCCCGGCTCGTGCCGTCAGGCCTGCCCGGTGGCCGGCCTCGCCGACCTCGTGCCAGTGCCCGTCGGCGGCCTGGCGCAGGATGACGTAGCCGTACCCGGCCGCCCGCCTCGTCCGGTGACCCCGCCATCGGTTCGCCGCCCGCCTGTGCTCGCTAGCCTGACCAGGTAAGGGTAGAACCCGGCAACCGGAGGGACGGTACCTGACCGATGGCGACCTGGGCCGATGTCAGCAGGCTCGCGCTGGCCCTGCCGGAGGTGGCGGAGAGCTCGTCCTACGGCAACATGGGCTGGCGGGTGAAGGACAAGAACTTCCTCTGGGAGCGGCCGCTGCGCAAGGGCGACTTCGAGGCGCTGGGCGAGGCGGCGCCAGCCGGGCCGATCCTGGGCGTCCGGGTGGCCGACGTCGGCGTGAAGGAGGCGCTTATCGTCGACGATCCTGGCGTGTACTTCACCACGCCGCACTTCGACGGCTACCCGGCGGTGCTGGTCAAGCTGGACCAGATCGAGGAAGCCGAGCTGGCCGAGCTGATCGTCGAGGCGTGGCTGAACCGGGCGCCGAAACGGCTGGCCAGCCAGTACCTGGCCGACCACCAGAGGCGCTGACCGGCGCCGGTCAGCGCCAGCGGACCAGTTCCGGCCCGACCTCGGCGAAGCTGCGGCAGCCGGCCAGCGCCAGCGTCCTGCGCACCCCGGCGTCGAACATCGCCAGCACGTGCTGCACGCCGCGCTCGCCGGCCACCGCGAGCCCGTACAGGTACGGCCTTGCCATCATGCAGGCGGTCGCGCCGAGCGCCACCGCCTTGACGATGTCGCTGCCCCGGCGCACCCCGCCGTCGCAGATGATCTCGGTGCGGCCGCCGACGGCCTCGGCCACCGGGCCGACAAGCTCAAGCGGCGGCGGCGCGCCGTCGAGCTGGCGGCCGCCGTGGTTGGACAGCACGATCGCCTCGATGCCCGCATCGGCGGCCTGGCCGGCGTCGGCAACCGACTGGATGCCCTTGAGCACGATCGGCCCCGGCCACTGCTCCCGCAGCCAGTCGACGTCGCGCCACGAGAGCGAGGCGTCCACCTGCTCCGACATGAAGCTGGACAGGTCAACCGCGCTGGTGCCGCCGGGCGCGCCTGGCGTCCGCAGGTTCGCG
>JASHQL010000308.1 GCA_030039155.1 Streptosporangiaceae bacterium
TCCGGCTCGACCAGTGCCTACCTGCAGTTCGTGCTGCCCGGCCTGCTGGTCCAGGGGATCGGCTTCGGCACCTCGCAGACCGCGATCGGGCTGAATGCCGACTTCCAGCACGGGCTGATCGACAGGTTCAGGTCGCTGCCGATCGCCAGGTCTGCCGTGGTGACCGGGCGGGTCACCGCCGACCTGGCCAGGACCGCCTGGTCCGCGGTGATCATCGTCGGCGTGTCGGTTGCGCTCGGGTTCAGGTTCCACGGCGGCCTGCTCGGCGCGATCGGAGCCGGCGGGCTGGTGCTCGCGCTCGGCTTCGCGATGTGCTGGCTGATGGCCTTCCTCGGGGTCGCGCTGCGCAGCGCCGAGGCGGTCCAGGCTGCCGGGTTCATGCTGATCCTGCCGCTCACCTTCGCCAGCTCCGTGCTGGTGCCACCGGGCAGCATGCCAGGCTGGCTGCAGGCGTTCGTGAAGGTCAACCCGATATCGATCTTCGCGAACGCGATGCGCGGGCTGATGCTCGGCGGTCCGGTGGCCGTGCCGGTGGCGCAGTCTGCCGCCTGGGTCGTCGGCCTGACCGTGGTGTTCGGCGCGCTGACCGTACGGAAATACCGAGCCAGGTAACGGTGGCCGGCCGTCAGGTCCTGAGCCTGCTTACTGCGTTGCGGCGGCAGGTAGCATGCCGGTTATGGGTGATCTTGACCGGGCCAGCGTGATCAGCGCGATCGAGGCTGACAAGCGGCTGCGGGTATTCCTGCGGGACGGCGTGATTGCGGCCCTGCCGGTCAAGGCGGCCCGGCGCCGGCTGCTGCTTGACCAGGTGGCGCAGGCATTCGAGCCCGGAGTCAGGTACGGCGAGCCCGCCGTGAACGACTTCCTCGGCAGCATCCACCACGACTACTGCGCGCTGCGCCGGTACCTGGTCGACGAGGACCTGATGGACCGGGCCGACGGCCAGTACTGGCGAACCGGCGGCACCGTACGGGGCTAGCGACAGCCGTTGAGGGCGAGGCCCGGCGTCCTGTGGCGGGTGATACGTGCGTGGCGCGCGGTCAGCTTGTGGCGTCGGCCAGGTCGGCGAGCCGACCGGCGGCGGCGTCAATGCGCTCGTCGGTGGCGGTCAGCGCTATCCGGACATGCCGCGCGCCCGTCGCGCCGTAGAAGGCGCCTGGCGCGACCAGGATGCCGGCCTTGGCCAGCCGCCGCACCGATGCCCAGCAGTCCAGCTCTGGATGCTCCGCCCACAGGTAGAGCCCGGCCGCCGAGTGCGAGATCTGCCAGCCAGCGGCGGTCAGCGCCGGCCAGAGCCTGGCCCGCCTGGCCCGGTACCGGCCGCGCTGCTCCCGCGCGTGCTCGTCGTCGCTGAGCGCGGCCGTCATCGCGGCCTGCACCGGCATCGGCACGATCATCCCGGCGTGCTTGCGTACCTCCAGCAGCCGGGCGATCAGGTCAGGATCCCCGGCCACGAAACCGGCCCGGTAGCCGGCCAGGTTGGACCGCTTGGACAGCGAATGCACCGCGAGCAGGCCCGCGTGCGAGCCGTCGCAGGCCAGCGGGTGCAGCACCGACAGCGGGGCGGTCTCCCAGCCAAGCTCGAGGTAGCACTCGTCGGAGGCGATGACCGTGCCCCGCTCGCGGGCCCAGCGCACCGCCTTGACCAGGTGCCCGGCCGGCAGCACCTGCCCGGTCGGGTTGCCCGGCGAGTTCAGCCAGAGCAGCCTTGCCCGCTGCGGCCCGACCGACAGCAGGCTGTCGGTGGCCACCGGGGTAGCGCCGGACAGCTTGGCCCCGACGGCATAGGTGGGATAGGCAAGCGCCGGGTGCAGCACGACATCGGCTGGCCCGCAGCCGAGCAGCGTGGGCAGCCAGGCGATGAACTCCTTGGTACCGATGACCGGCAGCACGGCGGCCGGATCCACCTCGACCCCGTGCCGGCCGAGCCAGCGGGCGGCAGCCTCCCTGAGGCCTTTCGTTCCCTGCGTGGTGGGATAACCGGGCGAATTGCTTGCCGATATCAGCGCGTCCTGTACCACGGCCGGCACCGGGTCGACCGGGGTGCCGACCGACAGGTCGACGATCCCGTCTGGGTGCGCGCGCGCCTGCACGGCGAATTCGGCGAGGCCGTCCCACGGGAAGGCGGGCAGCCGCGCGGCCAGGGTCGGGTCGGCGGGCTCGGTTGCCGTCAGTGCTCGGTCTCCTGTGGCGGCAGCGCAGCGACGATCGGGTGATCGGTGTTGATCTTTCCAGTCTTGGACGCGCCGCCCGGGGAGCCGAGGTCGGCAAAGAACTCGACGTTCGCCTTGTAGTAGTCCTTCCACTGGTCAGGCACGTCGTCCTCGTAGAAGATCGCCTCGACCGGGCACACCGGCTCGCAAGCCCCGCAGTCCACGCACTCGTCAGGGTGGATATAGAGCATCCGCTCGCCCTCGTAGATGCAGTCGACCGGGCACTCCTCGATGCATGCCTTGTCGAGCACATCGACGCAAGGCTGCGTGATGATGTACGTCACGTCCGAGCTCCTCTTCACTTCCGCGCTGCGAGCGCAGATCGCAGGCTATCAGCCGAACAGCACCTCAGAAGCGGGAGCCTTCCCGGCATGCCTAGCAGCCATTTTGACCCAGCCTGCGCTGCTGTGCGAGGCCCGCCACTGGTAGCCGCCGCAGCGCACGGAAGCGATCCCGTACAGGTTCGCGTGCGACACCAGCCAGCTGGCCACGGTCCAGCCGGCCCGGCCGCTGCGCAGCACGACCGCGCGGCCGGGATCGGCCACCTTGCGCAGGTTGAGCGGCCCGAATGTCCTGATCAGCTCGGTCTCCGCGGCACCGAGCCTGGCGCTGCGCAGCTTGCCGCCGAAGCTGCAGCTCACCGCGTGCGGGTCACGCCCGGTGAACGCCGCGGCCATCTCCGCGGCCACCCCGGCCCAGCTGTTGTAGGCGAACCCGTCGGCGCTGTGCTGGACATCCTGCGCCGCCACGTAGATCCGCAGCCGCCGGTAATGCGGCACCCTGGCCAGCGCCGCGAGGAACTTGGTGCTCGCGTACACCGGGTCCTCGAGCAGCCTGGCCGGCCCCCAGCCCTGCGACGGCCGCTGCTGGAACACCCCGACCGAGTCCAGGTCCCCGTAGTGCAGGTTGGTCAGCTTGGACTCCTGCCAGGCGGTCGCGTAGGCGATGGTCACCGCGCGCGGCGGCATGGACCGCTTCTGCGCCACGCCGGCGATCGTGGCGGCGATCGCGGCCTGGCCCACCTGCAGCGGCACCGCCTCGCCGTCGGCGCGGGCGGAGCACGAGCTGGGCAGCAGGATCTTCTCCACGGCGTGCTGCACCGCGAAGTAGACGCCGACCGAGATCAGCAGGGCGAACGCGACGATGCCAACGGTGATCCGCTTACCGCGCATGGTCTGCCCTCCTGGATGGCTGGCCCCGCTCGCGGTCTGGCACACCAAAGAAGTTACCTGGTGCCAGAAGCCGAGCCGCTAGGCTCGCTGCGCATGAGCCAGCCAACTCCTGCCCAGGTGGGCGGCGAGCATTCCGTCGACCTGCCCGCCGAGCCGCCGGCGTCCGCGCTGCCGGCCGAGATCGAGGAGCTCTGGCAGCGCCGGGCCGAGCTGAGCCCGGCCGACGGCCAGGCGCGCTCGATGGTGGTGGCCGCCGTCGACATGATCGACGCCGGCCAGGCCAGGGTGGCCTGGCCGGACGCCGCTACCGGCCAGATCGTGGTGGACGAGCGGGCCAAGCGGGCCATCCTGCTCGCGTTCAGGTTGCTGCCGATGATCCAGTCGCAGGTTGGCGACTTCCGCTACCACGACAGGGTGCCGCTGACCAAGCGGCTGGACGGGGTCAGGGTGGTACCGGGCTCGATCGTCCGCTGGGGTGCCTACGTGGCGCCCGGCGCCGTGCTGATGCCGTCGTTCGTGAACATCGGCGCGTACGTGGACTCCGGCACCATGGTCGA
>JASHQL010000309.1 GCA_030039155.1 Streptosporangiaceae bacterium
GCCGGTCTCGGCCGGGGCAGCGGAGCCGGGGGTGACCGTGGCGGACGGCAGCCGGCCCGGTCGCGGCGCGCCGGGGCGGCGGGCGGGGGCTCCAGCAGTAGCGGCGGCTCGGCCGGGGGCGACGCGCTGACCAGCCCGATGCAGGGGACGATCGTGAAGATTCTCGCCGAGGACGGCCAGGCGGTATCGGCGGGCGACACGATCGTGGTGCTCGAGGCCATGAAGATGGAGCAGCCGCTGACCGCGCCCAAGGCCGGCACGGTCAGCGGCCTGACCGTGCAGGTCGGCCAGACGGTGCCGGCCGGCGCCGTGATCTGCCAGCTCACCTCGTAGTCGGGAGCGCGACCGCCGATGGCCAGGATCCCCGGCGACCCTGGGGTAGCCAAGTGGCTGTGGTTTGCCGCCGGGTTCCGGCTGCCCGCCAGCAACCGCGACTGGGTGCGGCACGAGCTGACCGACGCCGGCTGGCGCGGCCGGACCGTGCTCAGGCACCTGGCGGTCATCGTGCCGATCTGCGCCATCGTGGCGTTCGTGCTGCTGGTGCTGTCACCGGCCCCCGCCTGGCTGGCGCTGATGATGATCGCGCTGATCCTGTGCGGCAGCGTGTTCACGGTGGCCGCCTACGCCGACGACATCAGGGTTTCCCGGCTCCGTCAGCACGGCCTTGACGTGCCTGACGATCCCGACCTCGGCCACCCGACGCACTAGGCCGGGGCGGCTGGCTAGCTGTCGGTGCCCTCGACCGGCTGCATGAGCCGGCGCGCGGCCTCGGTCACGCTGCCGGACAGCGACGGGTACACCGCGAAGGTGAACGCGAGATGGTCCACGGTCAGTGACCGCTCCACCGCGAGCGAGATGGCCAGGATCAGCTCGCTTGCCCGCGGCGCCACCACCACGCCGCCGAGCACGACCCCGGTGCTGCGCCTGGCGAACAGCTTCACGAAACCGTCGGTAAAGCCCTGCATCTTGGCCCGCGCGTTGGTCGCGAGCGGCAGCTTGACCAGCACCGCGTCCGGATCCTCGCTGACCGCATGCTCGGTGACGCCCACGGTGGCGATCTCCGGCTCGGTGAAGATGGTGGCCGCGACGTGGCTGAGCCGCAGCGGCTGCACCGCCTCGCCGAGCGCGTGCCACATCGCGATCCTGCCCTGCATGGCGGCCACCGAGGCGAGCATCAGCACGCCAGTGCAGTCGCCAGCGGCGTACACGCCTGGCGCGGTGGTCCGCGACACCTTGTCCACGGTGACGAAGCCGTGCCCGTCCATCGTGATGCCCGCCTCGGCCAGGCCGAGGCCACTGGTGCACGGCACCATCCCGACGGTGAGCAGGCAGTGCGTGCCGTGCACGGTACGCCCGTCCGTCAGCACCACGGCGACGCCGTCGGCGGTGCGCTTGACCATGCTGGCCCTTGACTGGCTGAGCACGGTCATGCCGCGCCGCCCGAACACCTCCTCCACCACCATCGCGGCGTCGGCGTCCTCGTGCGGCAGCACCCGGTGCCTGGACGAGACCAGCGTCACCTGGGAGCCGAGCGCCTGGTACGCCCCGGCGAACTCGGCGCCGGTCACCCCGGAGCCGACCACGATCAGCTCGGCCGGCAACTCGGGCAGGTCGTAGACCTGCCGCCAGGTCAGGATCCGCTCGCCGTCGGGTTCTGACCCTGGCAGGATCCGCGGCTCAGCGCCGGTGGAGATCAGCACGGCGTCGGCCTCGATCTCCTGGTCGCCGACCGCCACGGTGTGCGGGCCGGTCAGCCGGCCGGTGCCGGCGATCACCCGGACGCCCTCGGCGGCCAGCCGGGTGGCCACGTCGGCCGACTGCGCGAGCGCCAGCGATCGCACCCTGTCATACAGCCGCGGCGCGTCCACGCTGGCGGTGGCCGGCTGGCCGTCCCGGTCCAGCCTGATGCCGAGGCTGGCGGAGTCGCCGAGCGCCGCCATCATGCCGGAGGTGGCGATCAGCGTCTTGGACGGCACGCAGTCGGTCAGCACGCAGGCGCCGCCGAGGCCGTCCCGCTCGACGACCGTGACCTCCGCGCCGAGCTGGGCGGCGACCAGGGCGGCCTCGTAGCCGCCAGGCCCGCCGCCGAGGATGGCAATCCTGGTGTGCTGACTCACGTTGGCCCATTCTGGCGTACGCGCTGCCCTGGGCGGACGACCCCCCTGGCCCGCCGATTTCGCCAGCAAGCACGCCGCGGCACCCTGTCCTGCCGACTGAGCGGCGGCGGCAGCCAGCGCGGTTCTAGGCTTGTCCACCGTGGCGGTGTACGCGGCGTACGGCAGCAACATGGATCCTGCGCAGATGGCTCGCCGCTGCCCGCATTCGCCGCAGCGCGGCACCGGCTGGCTCGAGGACTGGCGGCTCACCTTCGGCGGCGAGGACATCGGCTGGGAGGGCGCGCTCGCGACCGTGGTCATGGACCCAGGCCAGCGGGTCTTCGTGGTGCTGTACGAGGTCTCGGACGCCGACGAGGCGGCGCTTGACCGCTGGGACGGCGCCACCCTCGGGTACTACCGCAAGTCCAAGGTCAGGGTGGCGACGCTGGACGGCGAGGTGCTGGCCTGGCTGTACGTGCTCAACGACTACGAGGGCGGGCTGCCGTCGGCGCGCTACCTCGGCATCATGGCCGACGCGGCCGAGGCGGCCGGCGCCCCCGCCGACTACGTGAGCTGGCTGCGGGCCAGGCCGTGCGCGTCGGTCGGCGACATCTGACCACCCGGCCGTGCACAGCCGCCGGCAACTTCGAGCGCGGTTGAAGTCTGCCGGGCTGCCGGGGTAGCGTGCGCGGGTGGCCGGGCAAGTCAAGTACCTGACGATCTCCGAGCTGTCCGCGCGCAGCGGCGCGGCACCGTCGGCGCTGCGCTACTACGAGGACCTGGGGCTGATCTCCGCCGAGCGGACGGCCGGCAACCAGCGCAGGTACCCGCGGCACATGCTGCGCAGGATCGCCTTCATCAGGGCCGGCCGCCAGCTCGGCCTGAGCCTGCGGGACATCCAGGCCGCGCTGGACACGCTGCCGCCGGGCAAGGCGCCGACCCGCGCGCAGTGGAGCCGGGCCGCGCGAAGCTGGCAGCGCCGGATCGACGACAAGATCGCCGAGTTGCAGGCGCTGTCGAGCACGCTGGGCAGCTGCATCGGCTGCGGCTGCCTGTCGCTGCGCAGGTGCGCGCTGTACAACCCGGACGACGTGGCGGCGCAGCACGGCGCAGG
>JASHQL010000034.1 GCA_030039155.1 Streptosporangiaceae bacterium
AGAACCCGCTGGTGGACGCCGAAAACGGCCGGGCGCTGCACAACGGCAACTTCCACGGCGCGTACGTGACGCTCGCGCTCGACGGCTCGCGGCAGGCGCTCTACTCGGTCGCCGCGCTGTCGCTGGCCCGGCTGGCCGCGCTGACCGAGCCTGCCAGGACCGGGCTGCGACCGTTCCTGGCAGGCGGCCCGCCTGGCAGCTCAGGAATCATGATCCTCGAGTACACGGCCAGCTCCGCGCTGGCCGAACTACGCGCGCTGGCGGCGCCGGTCTCGCTCGGCGCCGCCGTGCTGTCGCACGGCGCCGAGGAGCATGCGGCCTTCTCGCCGCAGGCCGCCCGGGCGACCTCCGCCATGGTGCCGCGGCTGCGCACGGTGCTGGCCTGCGAACTGGTCGCCGCCGTGCGCGGGCTGCGCCAGCGCGGCACCGAGCCAGCGGGCGAGCAGCTGCGGGCGGTATACGACCGGTGCCATGCCCAGCTCGCCGCAGACGACGACGACCGGCCACTCGACGCGGACGTCGCCGCGGCCGAGCAGGTCATCGCCACCCTGGCGGCGGACCGATAGTCCCGGCCGCTCGTCCCGGCCGCTCGGCCAAGCCGCTCGTACTGGCCGCGGTACTCGCGTGCGGTCAGCGCCGCTGGTCCGAGCCCGCCCGGCCCGGTCAGCGACGATCCAGCCGATGCTCGACCATGTCATGCAGCCCGTCGCCGAGCACGTTGACGGCCAGCACGATGAGCACGATCGCGATCGCGGGCGGCCAGAGCTGCCACCAGTAGCCGTCGAACAGGTTGTCAATGCCGGTGGTGAGCAGGTCGCCCCAGCTGGTAGCCGGGGGCGGCACGCTGAGCCCGAGGAACGCGACCGCGGCGTAGGTGAGGATCGCGTCGGCCATGCTCAGCGTCGCGGTGACGACCACGGTGCCGATCACGTTCGGCAGCAGGTGCCTGAAGATCACCTGGACATGCCCGGCGCCGAACTGCCGGCTGACCTCGACGTAGTCGCGGGTGCGCAGGCTGAGCACCTCGCCGCGGACCAGCCGCGCCGCCGACTGCCAGCTCGCCGCGGTGATCGCCAGGACGATGATCAGCAGGGTCGGCGTCGTGATCGAGGCCAGCAGCACCACGAAGAACAGGAACGGGATGGCCAGCAGCGCGTCCACCACCCGCATCAGCGCCGCGTCCACGATGCCGCCGACGTAGCCGGCCACCGCGCCCCAGATCATGCCGAACGCGGTGCTCAGGATGGCCACCGCGAATCCGACCTCGAGCGTGCTCTGGCCGCCGACCATGAGCTGGCCGAGTTCGTCCCTGCCCTCCGGGCTGGTGCCGAGCGGATGCGCGGCCGACGGCGCCCGGTTGGCCAGCAGCAGATTGGTCGCCGTCTCGTTGGTGTGGTAGAGCAGCGGGCCGACAAAGCTGAAGAGCGTCAGGGCCACCACGGCGGCCAGCCCGGCAACCGCGAGCTTGTGCTGCCTTGCCGCGCTGAGCGCGCCGCGGGACCGGCGCGGCTGCACGTCCTCGACCGGAGCCAGCAGTGGCTCCGGCCCGATTCCGGTACCCGGCCTCAGCATGCCGGTGGGCAGCTCAGCCAACGCGCACCCGCGGATCCATGATCGCGTAGCCCAGATCGGCCAGCAGCGAGCCGACGACCACCGAGGCGGTCACCACGAGCACCACCCCGAGCAGCACCGGGTAGTCGCGGTCCTGCGACGCGTTCCAGAACAGCAGGCCGATGCCGGGGAAGTTGAACAGCTCCTCGATGATCAGCGCGCCCGAGAACACATAAGGCAGCGTCAGCCCAAGGTTGGTGATCGTGCTGCTGAGCGAGTTGCGCAGCACGTGCCTGACCAGCACCCGGCGCGGCGAGTTGCCTTTGGCCAGGGCCGTCCTGACATAGTCCTCCAGCATGTTGTCGATCACCGACGCCCGCATGTACCGGCTGTAGTAGCTGACGTTGCCAAGCGTCAGCGCTGCGATCGGCAGTACCAGCACGGAGACGTCGGTCGGCAGGCTGGTCCCGAAGGCGGTGGCGGTGGACGGCAGCACGGGCAGGTCCAGGTTCAGCAGGATGATCAGGATCACCCCGAGCAGGAAGTCCGGCATCGCGTAGAGGATCAGCATGGACGCGCTCAGCGCGTGATCGTCTGGACGGTTCCGCCGGTAGCCCTGCCACAGTCCCATCGGAACGCCGATCGCGACGGTGAGCGCCGAGGAGATCCCGACCAGCAGCAGGGTGCGCGGCAGGTAGTGCGCGAGCAGCCCGGCAACCGGCTGATTCAGCTTGTAGGAGAAGCCGAAGTTGCCTTCCACCAGGTGCAGCAGCCAGATGCCGAACTGCACAGGCAACGGCTTGAGCAGTCCCTCGGTGCGCTCGAGCTGGTGCACCGAGTAGGTGGACGCCCGCGGGCCGAGCTGGGCCCGCACGAGCCCGCCCGGCAGCGCATGCAGGATCACGAACACGACCACCGACACGATCAGCATGACCAGGACTGCCTGCAGCAGCCGGCGGATCAGGTAGCTGAGCATCGCGACCCGTTCCGCCGGCGCTGCCTGGCCGCCGCTGGCGGCGGCCCGCTCACTTGGTGAAGTACCAGTTCTCTGGCAGCTCGTTGGCGAAGACCTGCTGCGGCTGCCAGCCGTGCAGGGTGTCCTTCACCACCGAGATCTGGTTGTCGACGGTCGGGAACCACAGCGCGGCGATGTTCCTCGACAGGTAGTTCTCCTCCGCGTACAGGCTCGCCACGCCGGTGCTGGTCGTGGTGGTGACGATGAGCTTGTCCGCCGTCTTCGAGGAGTATCCGCCGGTCCAGTAGTTGGCGCCGGTCTGGAAGATCCCGTCAGAGGACGGGTAGACATCGCCCTGCCCGTAGTTCCACATCCAGTCCGCGTAGATCAAGATCCCGTAGTCGCACGGACCGGGCGGGCAGATCCCGCCGATGGAGAACATGGTCGTCTCGGTCTGCGGATCCAGCACGATCTGCACGCCGGCGCTCTTCGCCGCGGTCTGATAGGCCTCCACCTCGGCCTCCAGGCTCGGCTCGCCGGTCGAGTACATCAGCTTGAAGTCCAGCACCCGGCCTGCCGCGATGCCCGCGCCGCAGTCAGCGGCCCCGGTGCCCGCGTGCTTGCAGACCAGGTAGCCGCCTGAACCCGGTGCCCAGCCGTGCGCCTCGAGCAGGTTGCGGGCCGCCGTCACCGAGTACGGGTCGGGATCGGTCTTCTCCTCCGCGCTGACGTAGCTGGAGCCCGGCAGGTTCGGCACCGGGCCGTAGGTGTACTGGCCGTAGCCGTGGAACAGCGTGTTCAGGTACAGCGGCTGATCCACCAGGTGCTGCAGCGCCTGGCGAATGTAGAGCTGCCGGACCAGCGGACCGTAGATCGGGCTGGTGTAGCCAAGCTCTGCCCACTGCGAGTACTCAGGCGCCCACGGGCTGACGGTGAAGCCGTGGGTTTCGAAGTACCCCTTCAGCCCGTAGTCATCGAGCGGCAGGTAGCCATAGTCGAGAATCCCGGACCGCAGCGCGTCCACCTCGGCGGTCTCATCAGGCTCGCTTTCGATCACCACCTGAGACAGCCGCGGCTTGACCGGCCCGCTGTACTTGGTGTTCGGCTCCAGGGTCGTCTGGAAGGTGACCTGGTTGTAACCGGTGAGCCGCCACGGGCCGTCGACCGTCCGCCACAGCGGGCTGGTCGCGTAGGTGGAGACCTTCGACGCCTGTCCGTACAGGAAGCCGAACACCTTCTTGGCCCCGGCCGCGGTCAGGTCATAGTTGCCGACCTTGCCGGTCAGGCTCGTCCGGTCCCACGCCTGCTGCGGCAGCGGGAAGATCCAGGTCAGCTGGTTGTCGTCGAACCATTGCTGGCTATAGGACCTGTTGAGGTGCAAGACCACCTCGGACGACGTCGGATAGCTGGCGCTGGTGATGTTGTCCGGCAGCTCTCCTGGCACGTACCAGGCGTCCTGTGTCTTGGCCTGCTGCACCAGGTTCAGGAAGAACTCCACGTCCCGCGACGTCACCGGCGTCCCGTCCGACCACAGGTAGTGCTTCAGGTGAATCGTGACCGTCTGGTTGTGGTCCGACCACACCGGCGGGTAGGCCAGGCTGAGTTTCTGGTCGATCGTCGGGCTGGTGCCGTCGCCGGCGAAGTACAGCGGCCGGTAGAGCGCCTCCTCCACATTGAGATCCCACGGCTCGTTGTTCGCCTGGTTCTCGATCGGGAAGATCCAGCTGAAGTCCTGGCCGACGGCGAGCGCGAACGTCGCCGTCCCGCCCTTGAGCGGCGGCCCGGATGAGCTGTTGCTGTTGGCGACGTTGCCGGTGCAGGCGGCTACGACCAGCAGGCAGACCGCGCCGAGGGCGGTGTACAGCAGCCGCCGACGCCGACCCGCGAATCGTCTCGGAGTCATCCTTCCTCCTCGCGACATCTCCCACCATCGGGCCGCCGGGTAGCGGCCTTCGTCTATCTCCGTTGCTGGCCGTTGCGCTCGAAGGCGAGCTGGCCGCGGACCCAGGTATGCCGGACCGATGCCTGGCAGATCTGGCCGGCCGGCAGCGCGGCCAGGTCAGCGTCGACCACCACGAGGTCGGCGTCGAGCCCGGCGCGGATCGCGCCGGCGGTCGCCGCCATGCCGTTCACTTCGGCACTGCCCGAGGTGTACGCGGCCAGCGCCGAGTCAAGGCCGATGCGCTGCTGCGGCAAGAACGGCTGGTCGCCGGTGCCGCCCGCACTGGCCGGGAGGCTCCTGTTCACCGCCACATGAACACCCAGGATCGGGTCGGGGCTGCTCACCGGCCAGTCGCTGCCGGCGCACACCGCCGCGCCCGCGTCAACCAGCGAGCGGAACGGGTACTGCCAGCCGGACCTGCGCTCGCCGAGGAACGGGATCGTCAGCTCGTCCATCTGCGGCTCGTGCATGGCCCACAGCGGCTGGATGTTGGCCGTCGCCCCGACCTGGGCGAAGCGCGGCACGTCATCGGGATGCACGACCTGCAGGTGGGCCAGATGATGCCGCGCGCTCGGCTGCCCGTTCTGCCGCCTGGCTGCGGCGAGCGCGTCGAGCGCGTGCCGGACGGCGCGGTCGCCGAGCGCGTGAAAGTGGACCTGGAAGCCCGCCGCGTCCAGCGCCGTGACATACCGGCCAAGCTCGGCGGGATCGATGAAGTCGAGACCGGACTGCCCGGTCGCGCAGCCGTCCGCATCCAGGTACGGCTCGAGCATCGCGGCCGTGTGATTCTCCGCCACGCCATCGAGCATCATCTTGACGCTGGTCGCGCGGAATGTGCCTGCCGCGGCCACGCTCCGCTGATGCAGCAACTCCGGCAGCTGCTCCAGGCCGCGGTGCCGGTCCCACCACAGCGCGCCGACGACGCTTGCCTGCAGCGTGCCGGCCTGCGCGGCGCGCAGGTACGCAGTCGTCGGGTCGGTCTCGTCGGCGGCCCGCCCGACGATCGCATCCTGCCAGCCGGTGATGCCAAGCGAGAGCAGGTAATCCTGGGCAGCCAGCAGCCCCTGGTAATAGTCCTCACTGGTGGCCGGCGGGATCAGCCGCGACACTAGCGAAGCCGCGCCCTCCTGCAGCATCCCGACCGGCTCGCCGTGCGCATCGCGCTCGATCCGGCCGTCCGGCGGGTCCGGCGTCCGCGCATCGATCCCGGCGAGCGTGAGTGCCCTGCTGTTCACCCACGCCCCGTGGCCGTCCTGGTTCGGCAGGAACACCGGCCGGTCAGCCACCACCGCGTCAAGGCTGTCCTTGGTCGGGATACCACCAGGAAACGCGCCCATCCACCAGCCGCCGCCAGTGATCCACTGCTCGTCCGGGTGGCTCCTGGCATAGCCGCCGATGATCTCGAGGTAGTCAGCCTCCGTGCTGGCTGCATGCAGGTCGCAGTGCCGGAGCTGGCTGCCGGCGAAGACCGGGTGCATGTGCGCGTCGATGAAGCCGGGCAGCAAGGTGCCGCCTGCCAGGTCCACCGGCTCGGCGGCATCCGCCTTGCCGGGCGGCCCGACGTCGACGATCTTGCCACCGCCGATCGTCACGCATGTACCGGCCGGCAGGAACCGAGTGCCATCGAACACCGACCCGTTGCGGAACAGGAAATTCCCGGTGGCTGACCGCACTCAGCCTCCCTTTCCGGATGCGCCGCTTGCAAGACTTGGCGGCACCGTATGACCGAGTGGGGCCATTGTCAATGCTTATGACTAATGCATGGACAAGTTAGACTCCTCCCTGCCAACTGGCGAGCTCACGACCCGGCTGGGGGGACAGCATGGCGGTAACCACGACCGCTCATCGTGCCCGGCGCCCGCGCCTGCAGCGCGGCAGCCTGAGCCGGGAGAAGATCGTCAGGGAGAGCCTGCGGCTGCTCGACGCTGACGGCATAGCCGGGTTCAGCCTGCCCAAGCTCGGCCGCGCCCTTGGCACAGATCCGACCGCGGTCTACCGGCATTTCGCCAGCAAGGATGATCTCATCCTGGCGATCGCCGACCAGCTCATCGAGGAGTCATCGGGCGGCCTGGTGCCCGGCGACTGCTGGGTGAGCACGCTGGCCGAGAGCACGCGCCGGCTGCGCACCACCTACCTGGCACATCCGGCGGCCGCCTCGCTGTCGGCTTACCGGACGACGCAGGGCCCGGCGGAGATGCACATCGTCGACGTCATCATCGGCGCGGTGCTCGCCGCCGGGTTCGAGGGCGCGGAGGCCGCGACGGTGTACCGCGCGATGGGCGACTTCGCCTTGTCGTGGGCCGGCTGCGAGGCATCGTTCCTGGCCCTGGACGAACGGCTACAGAAACGTGACACCGACGCCTGGACCAGCGCGTACCTGGCGGTCGATCGCCGTCAGTACCCGCACATCTGGCAGGTAAGGACCGAGCTGCCTGGCGTCGGCGACGACGAGATCTTCGAGACGATCCTGTCGTTCGTGATCGGCGGCCTGGTGGCGCGGGCGCCGCGGCCATGCGGCTGCGCTCAGCACCGGCAAGCCGCGGCCAACGGCAACAGCTGACCGGCTGCTTGCCGGTCAGACGGCCCGCGGCGCGGCTACTGCGCCCGGTGGAGCCTGCCGTCGACAGTGGCCAGGTCCTGGCGCAGGTCGCGCAGCAGCGCGGTGCACTCGTCGCGGACCTTCCTGCCGCGGTGATCGAGGATCAGCAGCGCATCGCCGATGCGCTCGACTGCCCGCTCGACGGCGGCAGCGGCTGCCGCCATCGCCTCCGCCCGTCGCTGTGCTGCCTGGGCGGCGGGGTCGTCACCCGACCAGCCGCAGTGCGCACATCGGTAGCCGAGCAGTCGCGGTGCCTGGTAGACCGGCTCGGCGGCATTGCCGCAGCCGGCGCAGATGAGATCGTTGCCCGCGGGCTGCGCGGCCGGGGCGCCCGAGCGGACATTCTCGGCCTCGGCCATCCCGGCCATCACATGGTCAAGCTCGGCGTGGCAGCGCAGTACGGCCTCGTCATCCCCTGCGCGGTCGGCCTGGTCCAGCCGGACCAGCACGTCGGCCAGCAGCCGCGCGAGCTGGAGTTCGTCCGCCAGCGCCCGCCGCACCGCTCGGTTCCGTTCGACATGGTCGTCGGCCGGCGCAGCCTGGCTGTTCTGGCTTGGCACGGCCGGGCGTCCTCTCGTCAGACGTCAGGTGAACTCCGTGTGGCCAGGGTGACAGCCGAGCCTTGGCGAAACCTGGAAGAGATCCGCCGGCCTGCCAAGAGTCCGGCCGGCGGCTGACGGCGGCCGGGCGGCCGCCAGGTGGCGGCGCCGACGATCGCGCCGTTACCGATCGGGCGGTCAGCCAACTCGGGACAGCGCAGTCGCCGGGTCCAGGCGGGCGGCGCGCCAGGCGCCGAGGGCACCAGCGAGCAGCGCGCCGAGCAGGCCGAGGCCGACCGCCAGCGCCACGATGCCGGGCGAGATCGGCGCGCTGAAATGGACAGCGACAGGGCCGTGACCTGGGGTCTTCGGCGGGCCGCCAGGACCGGGAACGGCATCGGCGAATCCGGTCACGTTGACGGTCAGGGTCGGGCCGATGGCCGCCAGGATGGCGGCGCCGGCGTAGCCGAGCGCGACACCGGCCAGCGTTCCTGCCACGCCGATCGCGGCGGTCTCGGTGAGCACCTGCGCGGTGATCCGGCGGGCCGGCCAGCCGAGCGCCTTGAGTGTGCCGAACTCCCTGACCCGCCTGGCCACCGACGCCAGGGTGAGCAGGGTGGCGACGGCAACGGACGCGATGAGCGCGGCGGCCGCCACCCAGATGCCCAGGTGCGCGGCCAGGCCGGACGCCGTCGCCACCGCATCGTCCACGGTGCCGGCCGCGGCGTTCGAGGACGCCGCGTGGTCGAGGCTGTCCAGCACCCGATTCTGCGCGGCCCTGGTGCCCGATGCGGCGGCGCTGACCGTGATGACCAGGGCAACGCCCACCGCGAGGCCCGCACCGGTGGCGAGCGCCTGCCACCACCGGTGCCGTAGCTCGTGCCGCAGGTAGGTCAGGCGGAGCGTCCGGTCTTGCCGCAGGCGGCTCACGGCTGCCGGTCACCGCCGGTCACCGGGGCACCGTCGAAGAGCAGCCGGCCGTCGCGCATCTGGCCGATGCGCTCGGCCCTGGCCGCAACGGTGCTGTCGTGCGTCACCATCACCAGCGTCAGGCCGCGATCGCGGACGAGCTGCGCGAGCAGGTCGATGATCTCGTCGCGGGTGGTCTCGTCCAGGTTCCCGGTGGGCTCGTCGGCGAGCAGCACGGCCGGGTCCTTGACCAGCGCGCGGGCGATGCCGACCCGCTGCTGCTGGCCGCCGGACAACTCGGCCGGCAGGTGGCCGGCCCGGTCGGTGAGCCCGACCGCGTCGAGCGCCCTGGCCACCTGGGCCCGCCGCTCGGCGGCGTCCAGCCTGAGCGGGGCCAGCGCAAGCTCGACGTTCACCGCGGCGGGCAGCGTCGGGATGAGGTTGAAGGTCTGGAAGATGAACCCGATCGAGGTGGCCCGCACCCTGGTGATTTCGGCCTCGGTCATCTCGCCCAGGTTCTTCCCGTCGAACAGGATGGTGCCGGAGGTGGGCCGGTCCAGGCCGCCGAGGAGCTGCAGCAGCGTGGTCTTGCCGTGCCCGGTCGGGCCCTGGATCGCCAGCCATTCCCGGTCGCCGATCACGACATCGACCCCGGCCAGCGCGTCCACCGTCTTGCCGCCCTTGCGGTAGGTCCTGGTGACGCCGGTGAGCTTGTACATATCTGGATCAGTCCTTTGGTGATGTTCCTGGCTAGCCGGCGTGGGCGAGGGCGACGGTCGGGCGGAGCCTGGCGGCCCGCCAGCTGCCGAGCGCGCCGGCCAGCAACCCGCCGGCCACGCCCAGCCCGATCGCGAGCGCCACCACGCCGGCTCCGACCGGGGCGCTGAAGTGGATCGGCAGCGAGTCGAGGGTGCCGGTGAACGGGATGGGGTGGTAGAAGTGCTGCCCGGTCCTGGCGTTCGAGCCGGCGATGAAGCCCATCGGCTCCCGGTGGCCGGGGGCCGCGGCGACGGTCGCGGTGAGGTTCCTGGCGATGCGGGAGATCACCGCCGCGGCGGCGTAGCCAAGGCCGGTGCCGACCAGGGCGCCGGCGATCCCGATGGTCACCGACTCGCCGAGCACCTGGCCGGTGATCCGGCGAGCCGGCCAGCCGAGTGCCTTGAGCGTGCCGAACTCGCGGACCCGCCGGGTGACCGCGGTCACCGTGAGCAGGGCGGCCAGCAGGAAGGCCGCGGCAAGCACGGCGATGGCCAGCCACCGGCCGAGGTCCCTGGCCAGCCTGGCGGTCTCGCCGAGCGACCCGCTGATCTCGTGCGCCAGGGTGGCCGAGGTGGTCACGTCCGCCCACGGCAGCTGCGCCTTGACCTTTGCGGTCACGGCGGCCAGATCGGCGGCGCTGTCGACAGCCACGTCCACCGTGGTGATCTTGCCGGGGGCGTTCGACAGCGCCTGCGCGACCCGCAGCGGGATGAGGATGTCAGGCACGGTCCCGCCGGGCTCGGTGACGATCCCGACGACGCGGAGCTGGTGGTGCGCGATCGTGATGACCGACCCGGTACGCAGGTGGTTGGCCCGTGCGTAACCGCTGTCGAGCAGCGCCACGTCGCTGTCGGAGTCGGCGGCGGTCAGGTCGCGTCCCGAGATGACTCTCGCCTCGCTGAGCGGGCCGAGCCGCTGGCTGGCCGGGTCGACGCCGTCGACCGGGATGCTGAGCGGCAGGCCGTAAGGGTTCGACGGCGTGCGGGCCACGTGCCCGTTGAGCGGGGTCCAGCTCTGGTCCGCTACCAGCACGCCCACCGCGGACCGCACTCCGGGCAGGCCTGCGATGGCCGGCACGGCCGAAGAGCCGAAGAGACCACGGTTCGTGCCCAGCCAGTCCACGTGCTCGCCCGCATTGACCTGGTGCCCTGGCGAGGTGTCCCCGTGCCCAAACGGCCGGGTGACGGTCATGTCGGTGCCGATCCCGTACAGCCCGTGCAGCACGCCGGCCTGCGCGTCGCTGGTGCCAGCGGCGACGGCGCTGACCGTGATCACCAGCGCGACGCCGACCGCCAGGCCGGCCGCGATGAAGACCGCCTGTCGCAGCCGGTGCCGCAGTTCGAGGCGGAGGTAGGTGAGAAAGAGCATCGAGTCTCCGGTGGCTGAGGTACGGGTCACTTCGAGGGCAGCGGGCCGGTGCCGGGATGGCCGCGGCCCGCGCAGATCGTTCTACTCGATGGCTGCTAACAGGGCCTTTACGCTGGTCGTTAAGCCTGTGAAAGGCCCGGCCGGGCACTATGGGCTCGTTGACGGGACCCGATCTCGAGGGACTTTCGATGCCATCACTGACCATCCGCGCGCGGCTTACCTTGCTCTACGGGTCGCTGTTCCTGCTGTGTGGCGCCACCCTGCTTGCCATCGCCTACGTGCTGGTTGACCACGCATCGCCGGTGGACACCTACACCCACCGCGGGCCCGATGGCAGCATCGTGACCTGCGGTATCGGCACCTTGTCCACACGCGGCGGGCTGACCGGGAGCAGCCCGCCGAGCCCGTGCAAAGCCGCCGCGCTGGCACAGCACGCGCACGAGATGCACCAGTTGCTGACCTACTCTGGGATCGCGCTGGCGATCATGGCGGTGGTGGCGACCGGGCTCGGCTGGCTGATCGCCGGGCGGGTGCTGCGGCCGCTGCGGACGATCACGGTGACCGCTCAGCGCATCACCGCAAGGAACCTGCACGAGCGGCTCGCGCTGGCCGGCCCTGACGACGAGCTCAAGGCCCTCGGCAACACCATCGATGACCTGCTGCAGCGGCTCGAGCAGTCGTTCACCGCGCAGCGGCGGTTCGTCGCCAACGCGTCGCACGAGCTGCGCACCCCGCTGACCATGATCCGCACCGCGCTCGACGTGGCGGCCGGCAAGCCGGGGCCGCAGCCGCCGCAGGTAGCCGCCCTCGAGGCCAAGATCCGCAGAGGGCTTGACCAGGCCGACCGGCTGCTCGAAGGCTTCCTCACCCTGGCCAGGCTCGAGCACGGTGCGGACGCCGGCGATGACGTGGTTTCGCTCGCCGAGACCGCGTCGGCCGCGCTGGCCGATCGCGAGCGGGCCATCGCCGGCCTGCGGCTCGGCGTCGAGCAGGACCTGGCCGATGCCTGGGTCCTCGGCAGCGAGATCCTGCTGGCCCGGCTGACCGAGAACCTGGTCGACAACGCGGTCAGGCACAACGAGCCCGGCGGCTGGATCCGGGTGGCCACCGACGCCGGCGGCGGGCACGCCAGCCTGCTGGTCGAGTCAACCGGCCGGCCGCTGGCCGACCGGGAGGTCGGTGAGCTGGCGCAGCCGTTCCGCCGGCTGCGGGCCGACCGGACCGGCTCCGATGACGGGCTCGGCCTTGGCCTGTCGATCGTGGCCGCCATCGCCACCGCCCACGACGGCGGGCTGGAGCTGCGCGCCAGGCCCGGCGGCGGGCTGCGGGCCACGGTCACGCTGCCGCTGGCCGCTAGCCCAGCCCTGGTGGGAGCCGCTCGTTGAGGGTGCTGGTGGTCGAGGACGTCCGCAGCCTGGCCGACGACATCGCCGAAGGACTGCGTGACCAGGGCTTCGCCGTCGACGTCGCCTATGACGGCCTGGACGCCGCTGCCAAGATCGACGCGAACGGCTACCAGGTGGTGGTCCTGGACCGCGACCTGCCGGGCCTGCACGGCGACACGCTGTGCCGGATGATTACCGAGGCCGACCGGGGGATCATGGTGCTGATGCTGACCGCCGCTGACTCGCCGGACGAGCGGGTCGGCGGGCTTGGCATCGGCGCCGATGACTATCTGGCCAAGCCGTTCCACTTCGCCGAGCTGGTGCTGCGCATCCGCGCGCTGGCCCGGCGGCAGCCTGCCGCGCGGCCCAGGATCCTCAGGGCCGCTGGCATCGAGCTTGACCCGCAGCGGCGCACGGCCGGCCGGGATGGCCGCCAGCTCGACCTGTCGGCCAAGGAGTTCGCGGTGCTCGAGGCCCTGCTGCGAGCCGCGCCTGCCTTCCTCAGCGCCGAGGATCTGCTGGAACAGGCCTGGGACGAGCACGCCGACCCGTTCACCAACGCGGTCTTCGTGACGATCAGCCGGCTCCGGCGCAAGCTCGGCGACCCGACGGTCATCGAGACCCAGCCGGGCGTCGGCTACCACATCGCGGGCGCCTGAGCCGCGTGCCAGCCGGGCAGGCCGGGGTCAGCTGGTGCCGGGCGGGCCAGGTCAGCCGGTGCCGGGCAGCAGGTTCAGCAGCTCACCCGCGATGGCCTCGAGCGGCGCGCTGCTGCGCTCGGCGCGGCACAGGATGAGCGCGCCCTCCATCCCGGCCAGCGCGGTGACCGCCACGGTCGCCGCCCGGTCCGGCGCCAGCCCGGCCTGCCCGAGCTGGCCGGCCAGCTGCGCTGTCCAGTCGGCGAACGCGGCCCTGGCGACCTCGATCAGCTCCTCCTCATCCGGGCCGGCCGAGTCGACCGCGACCGCGGCCACCGGACAGCCTGAGCAGCCCTGCGAGGCCAGCACGGACTGCCGCCACAGGTCGATGAACCAGGCAAGTACCTCGGCAGGGCTGGCGCCTGGCGGGCAGCCACGCAGGTGGCCGAGCACCTGCTCGCTGGTCCAGCCGATGGCGGCCGCGGCGAGCTGTCGCTTGCCGCCAGGAAAGTGGTGGTAAATCGAGCCGCGCGGGGCACCGCTGTGCTCGAGCACGTCGGCGAACGAGGTCGCGCTCATCCCGTGCATGCCGAACAGCACGGCCGCGCTGTGCACCATGCTCGCCCGGCTGCTCCTGGTCATGCATCCCGCCTTGGTCAGGTCCGGCAGTTTGACTATGACGATCGTCATAGTGCAGGCTTGGCATCGTCACTATGACGATCATCATAATTTGCCGGGGCGGCCTGCGGCCGTCCGCCGAAGCTAGCACTGCCCGCAGGAGATCCCAATGCCGATGATCGACGCCTACGCAGCCGCCGGCACCTTCGCCGACAAGCACAAGCTTGCCGTGGATCTGGCCACCGCCGTCATGACCGTGGAGCAGGTTCCCGACATCCCGATGTTCCGCAAGAACACCGCGGCGTTCGTGCATGACCTTCCGGTGGACTCGCTGGCGAACGTCGACGGCGACAGCACCTACGTCAGGGTGCAGGTGCTGACCAACGCGGGCGCCCTGGACCGCGACAAGCAGCTTGCGGTGGTCAGGCAGCTCACCGACATCGTCGCCGCGGCGGCCGGCGATCCCACGCTGGCCGACCGCACCTGGGTGCTGCTCACCGAGGCGGCCGAGGGCGGCTGGGGCTTGTGGGGCCACGCGCAGACCAACGCCGAGCTGGTCGGCGCGGCCAGGGCGCAGCTCGCCGAGCTCGCCAAGCAGGCGCCAGCGCAGTAGCCAGGCCCGAACCCCGGCCAGCTCAGCCGGTTAGCGGCTACACCCGTGCCGCCGCAGACCCGGTAGCCACGGTCAGGCCGCGGTATCCGGCTGCACCGCCGGCTCCGCCGCCGGGCCGCGCAAGCTGACCACGACGAGCACGGCCGCCACGGCGAGCAGCCCCGCCGACAGCAGCAGCGCGTCGTGCAGCGCGTGCTCGAAGGCCGAATAGCCTGCCCGGTACAGTTCGCCGATCAGGCCGGTCTGGCTGCTGCCGCCGCCGAGCGCGATCGCGCCGCCGCCGTGCTCGACTTCCTGCACGACGAAGCTCTGCAGCGCGGCGCTGACGTGCAGCTTGGTCATCTCGCTGATCAGCCCTGACCGCAGCTGCGAGTTCACCAGCGCGCCGAGCACGGCCACGCCGGCCACCGCGCCGACCTCCCTGCTGGTATTGGCCGACGAGGCCGCCATGCCCGATCGGGCGGCCGGCACCGCGGCCAGCACCGAAGCGGTGACCGGCACCACGCAGGCGCCGAGGCCTGCCCCGGCCAGCGCGAGTGCCGCCGCCAGCGGCAGGTAGCTGACCTTGCTGCCGATCGCCGCGTTGGTCGCGACCAGCCCGGCCGCGAACACCAGGCAGCCGAGCACCAGCGACCAGCGGACCCCGACCACGGTCGTCCACCGCCCGGCAAGCAGCGACGAGACGATCATCACGGCGGTCATCGGCAGGAACACCGCAGCGATCTTGTAGCCGGAGTACGCGGACACCTCCGCCAGGTACAGCGCGGTGAAGAAGAAGATCGCGAACGTGGCGAAGTAGCAGCAGAAGGCCACCACGTTCGGCGTGGCGAACCTGGGCACCCGCAGGAACGACAGGTCAAGCAGCGGGTGCGCGGCCCGCAGCTCCCAGACCACGAACCCGACGGCGGCCAGCACGGCCACCGCGAACAGCGCCAGCACCTGCGCCGAGGTGAAACCTGCCGACTCGCCGTTGATCACCGCGAACACGAACGCGGCAAGCGAAGCGGTGCCGAGCAGGGTGCCCGCCGTATCCACCCGGCCGGCCCGCGGATCCGAGCTCTCCGGCAGCAGCACGGCCGCGACGACCAGCGCGGCGAGCCCGAACGTGACGTCAAACCAGAAAATCCCGCGCCAGCTCCACAGCCCGACGAGCGCACCGCCGAGGACCGGGCCGAGCGCGAGCGAGAAGCCGGAAACGGCGGCCCACACGCCGAGTGCCCGGTTACGTGATCGTTCTTCGGTATAGAGCTGGCGGATCATCGACAGCGTGCCGGGCTCGCTCGCCGCCGCGCCAAGTCCCATGACCGCGCGCCCGGCGATCAGCAGCCCGATCGTCGGCGCCAGCGCGGACATCATCGCGCCGGCGCAGTACACCCCGGCACCTGCCAGCATCACCCTCTTGCGGCCGAACTCGTCGCCCACCATGCCGAACGGCAGCATCAGCGCGGCGAAGGTGAGCGCGTAGGCGCCGATCACCCACTGCAGCGCGGACACCCCAGCGTGCAGGTCGGTCTGCACGTGCGCGAGCGCGACCGCGACCACGGTGTTGTCGAGGAAGGTCAGGAACAGCAGCGTGCACAGCGCGCCGAGCGCAGCGGGCCTGCGCCGTACCGTCGCCGACGCAGTAGCCGATGTGGTTGCCATGCCGTCAGCTCCCGCAGACCGGAGGAATCACGTGGCTCTTCTTTCCGTACGCAAGCCGGAGCAGGCTGCAGAACGACGCCGTCGCCACCTTCCACGTCCCGCCGTTGTACACCGCCGTCCCGTGCAGGCCCTTCTCCAGCACCTTCCCGCTCAGGTACACCGTGAAGATCACGCTCGCCCGGCCGGCCGATTGCAACTTGACCGAGTTCACCTTCGCCGTGGCCGCAAGCACCAGCGCGCCGAGCGAGGTCTTGTCCTGGGCGTGCACGAACGAGGCGAACGCCTGGCCGTCCTGCAGCAGCTTCAGCCGCTGCGGGATCGAGATCTTGCCGTTGAAGACGTCCTGCCAGTTCGCCTTGATCACGGCCGCCGCCGCGGCTCCGGTGCTCGGTACCGCGGACGGAGCTGCCGACGGGCGGTCGCTGGCCCGATGGCCGGGGGCTGAGCCGCCAGCGCAGGCGGCCAGGCACAGCGCAGCCAGCGCCAGGCAGCACGCCGTCCGCCCGGCGGGCAGGCCCGGCCGCCGGTTCCGGCGGCTGCTGACTGTCATGCCGATGATTGTGGCCCAGCCGGGACTGCCGCCGATAGCCGCTCGTCGCTCCCGGCCGGCTCAGGCCACCCGGTCGCCTCGGCCCAGGTGCCCTGCTGGCAGGCCGCTACGCGGCGCCGTCGTGCGGCTCGATGCCGTGCCGGCGGAGCATGTCCCGCAGCCGGTCCACCTCGTCGCTGAGCGAAGGCAGATCGCGGTGCGAGCCGAGCCACTCGCGCTGACGTGCGGACTTGTCGGCGAGCAGCTGCTTCTCCCGGTCCCGGAGCACCGCGGCGTCCTCGAAGTTCTCGGCGTCGATCGCCGCTTCCTTCTGGCTGCGCACCAGCGCGATCTGGTCGTCCAGGTCAGCCACGTCGGGGCCGGTGCCTACCCTGGTCTCGAGCGCCGACAGCCTCGCCTCGATCGCGTCGAACCTGGCCAGCAGGTCAGACTTCAGCTTGCGCCGGCCGAGCCCGGCCTTGCCTGCCCGGCTCGCCGCCCGGCCTGCGTGGCTTGCCTGCATCAGCTCAAGCAGCTTGGGGCGCACATCGCCGAGCTCGACGCCCAGGCTGACGAGCACCTCGCTGGCCGGGCCCTCGCCGCCCCTGACCAGTCCGAGCAGGATGTGCTCGGGCCCGATGCTGCTGCTGCCGAGCTGCAGCGCCTCCCGCAGCGCCCGCTGCAGGGTCATCTTGGTCATCGGCGTGAACGGCAGCGCGCCGCCCCGGCTGGCCCGGCCAGGGCCGGACACCTGTTCCACCTGGCGGCGGGCCTCCGCCGTGCTGACGCCGAGCGCGGCCAGCGCTCGGGCCGGAACGGTGTCCTGGTCATGGAGCAGGCCAAGCAGGATGTGCTCGGTGCCGATGTAGTCGTGCCGCAGCAGCCGTGCTTCCCCCTGAGCGAGCACGACCACCCGCCGCGCCTGGTCGGAGAACCTCTCGAACATGCCGATGCCGCCTTCCGCACGCATGTGGCCCCGTGGGTTCTCACGATACATCTCGACAGGCTCACCGCACGATATATCGCGAGATACCTTGCCCGCAGTGACCCGGTGCCCCCGGCCGTGCGCAGCGGCGGCGGGCCGGGCGGCTGCCGTCCGGCCCGCCGTCACCCGGTGCCTAGGAGGAGATGTTGGTGTACTCGATCGCCTCGACCGTCACCTGGAAGATGGCGGTGTTCGTGCCGGCCGCCGACGGCAGCCCGCCGACCAGGTCCACCGGCGTGCTGAGCGAGCCGGCTGGCCCGCAGCTCGCCGCACCAGGAGCGGCGAACGCGTTGTCGACCACGGTCCCGATGATCACGATCTCGTTGCCGATCTCCTGCAGCGAGTTGATGCTGCCGGAGATTGGCTGATTCGGCGGCGGCGGATTGGTGGTGCCGAATGTCGGGTCAACCGTGACCGGGTCCGGCCTGGTGCCGATCGAGCAGTGCTTGCGGAACACCGGATTGATCAGCTTGATCTTCTGCGACAGGAAGCCAAGCGTGGCGCCCGTCGGGTCGACCGCGACCCCGGTCAGTACCGGCTTGACCTGCAGCCGCAGGTTCGGGTCCTTTTCGGTCACCTGGTTGGCCAGCGGCGCCAGGAAGATCCCGCCGAGCACCGGCATCGGCTCCGAGGTCATCGTGCCGGCCAGCAGCACCGAGTTGCCTGCCGAGTCGGTGCCGTCAGCGAGCGGAATCGTCATGTCCCTGGAGATGATCTGCGTGCTGTTGCCCATCTGCAGCTCACCGCCGGTGATGTGGATGAGGATGCAGAGGAAGTTGTCGGCCTGGTCGCCGCTCGGCAGCGTCGGGCAGGAGGAGAAGTCGCCGATCTTCACGCTGGGCCGCACCCGGCTGCCTGCGTGATCTGCCCGTGCCTCGGCGACGGCGTCCCTGATCCACCTCAGCGACATCGGGCCGGTGACCGCGGCCTGCCCGGCCTGATGACGAGCCGGTGCTGCGGTGGCGCCGACCGCCGAGGCCTGGGTCACCCCGAGCGCCACCGCGGCGGCCGCCGCGCAGATCGCGATGATCTTCGGAACTCTGGTCATGTGCATGATCTGTCCTCCGCTCGAGTGCGCCGCGCGGCTGCGCGCAATTCCAGGGAATGAGAAACATTGGTGTGTTCAGGTTGGCTCGACCATATTCCCGCATGTATCCGTGGTCAATACCGGAATAGGCACAACCAAGGACGAACCGGAGTCTCTTGATAAATGCGCTGGTCAACGGCCTGCACCCGGCGGCTGTGCCATTCCGCCGGCCGATCGGACGTTAGCTACGGAAATGACGCTGTATACAATGGCAGCGTCCACGAGCCGTCCGGGCGAGCAGGGCGGACCGGCAGCGAGGCGGCCGTCAGTGAACCCAGGCGCAGGCTTGCCGGAGTCGGTGCGCGAGCGGCCGCCGGCCGGCCGGCGGCGGCCGCATCAGCTGCCAAGCGGCCGCCACGGCCTGCAGCGCAGCTTCGTCAGCAAGAACCAGCGTGACCGGATCCTGGCCGCGGTGGCCGCGGCCGCGGCGGCCGTCGGCTATCAGGACATGAGCGTGGAAGCGATCATCGAGCGGGCGGGCGTGTCCAGGCGCACCTTCTACGATCATTTCAAGAACAAGGAAGAGGCGTTCCTCGCCGCCTACGACTCGGCGATCCAGCGCCAGGTCAGGCGCGTCAGGACGGCCTACCTGAAGGAAACCACGGTGCGCGCGCGGCTGCGCGCCGGGCTGACCGCGTACCTGGACCTGATGGCCAGCGAGCCCGAGTTCGCCCGGATGTGCATCGTCGAGGCACTCGCCGCCGGACCGCGCGCGATCGCCCGCAGGAACGCCGCCATGCGGATGTTCACCGAGATCATCGAGGACAACATCCGTGAACTCGCCCCGGCGTGCACGCTCGCCGAGCTGGCAGCGGAGACCATCGTGGGCGGCATCCACGAGGTGGTGTACAGGCGGATCCTGGCCGGCCAGACCGAGGAACTGCCAGGCCTAGTCGAGGACCTGCTCGCGACGATCATGGTAGTCACCGCTGGCGCCCGTGAGCTGGCCAGGCCTGGCGGCCGCGGACCGGCCGCGCCGCCAGGCTGAGTAGCCGCGGCCGAGCCCGTACGCCGCCGCGCCGAAGACGCCGACAAAGAAGCCGATCGGCCAGTTGGTCTGGTACGAGGCCGCGATCGCGAGCCATACGGTCAGCAGCGCGATCGCCGCGGACAGCACCATGGCCAGCAGCGGCCTGCTGGTCACCGAGCGCGCCGCGGCCGGCGGGCCCATCATCAGGCTGAAGATCAGCAGCGCGCCGACCACCGGCACGGTGACCGCGGTCGCGAACGCCACCACGAGCAGGAAGCAGATCTCGATCCAGTAGGCGCGGACGCCCCGTGCCTCGGCGATCTCCGGCACGATCGAGGACAGCATGAGCGGCCTGAAGATGATGCCGACGACCGCGAGGCAGCCGACCGCCATCAGCGCCACCGGCAGCAGCTCGTTGGTGCTGACGCCGAGCACCTCGCCGAACAGCAGCGAGAAGATCGCCGCCTCGTACTCGACAGTCCGGCTCAGGAACGCCGCGCCGAGCGCGAGCATCAGCACCAGCGCAAGCGCGGTCACCACGTCGTGCCGGCCGCGGCGGCCGAGGTAGCCGATGCCGAGCGCGCCGAGCACGGAGAACACTGCAAGGCCGAGCAGCGTGCTGACGCCGAGCAGCGCTGCGCCCGCGGCGCCGGCGAACGCGCCCTTGGGAATCGCGTGCGCGGGGAACGCCGATCCGCGCAGCACCACGAAGTAGCCGACCACGCCGGCCACGATCGCGACGATGGTGGCCGAGATCCAGGCGTTCGTCATGAAGGACGCGAACACCGGCGCCCCCTCGCGACTCGCAGCCCTGACGCCAGGTAGCCCACGAAGATGATCGCCACCACGAAGAAGCTCACCGGCAGCGACTCGTGCGACGCCCCCCAGTAGTAGCTGTCGTAGGCAAGCAGCACGCCGAGCCAGGTGGCCAGCACGCCGATCAGGCAGGCGGTCAGCTGTGCCCAGGCCATCCGCCTGGTCAGCCGGAGCGCGGCCGCGGGCGGGCCGATCAGCAGCGCGGTCGACAGGATGGCGCCCACCACCAGGGATGACAGGCCGACCGACACCGCGAGCGCCAGCATGTAGAGCAGGCCGACCACGCGCACCGGCACTCCCCTGGCTGCCGCGATGTCCGGGCTGACCGTGCTGAGCAGCAGCGGCCGGCCGACCGTGCCGAGCACCGCGAGCGCGATCACCCCGAGCGCGGTCACCACCGGCAGCGTGCCTGGCGTGACCGCGAAGATCGAGCCGAACAGGATCTGCTGGGTGACCCCGGTGATCGAGCTCGAGATCGAGGTCAGGTGGATGAACAGGGCCGACAGCCCGATGGCCGCGCCGAGCACGATCCCGGTCGCCAGGTCGCGCCCGCGCAGCCGCTGCACCCCGATCAGGTCCATCACCGCGCTGCCGATCACGCCGAGCCCGACGAACCCGGCCAGCGGGCTCAGCCCGATCAGCAGCGCGCCGGAACCGCCGGCGGCCGACACGTCGCCGAGCGCGTGCCCGGCGAAGGACTGGCCGCGCATCACCGTGAACACGCCGGTCACCGCCGAGACGACCGCGACCACCGCGCCGATGGAAACGGCGACGTGCACCTGCGGGCTGGCGAAGAAGCCGGGCTCGAAGATGGCGGTATACAGCGCGTGCATGGCCGGTCAGACCTGTTCCCCGGCGCCGGCCACCACCAGCACCCGGCCATGCACGTGCAGCACGTCAACCTGGTAGCCGTACAGGCTGCTCAGCACCGGCGAGGTGATCACCTCGGCGGTGGTACCGCTGGCCGCGCGGCCCGCCGCCAGGTACACCACCCGGTCCATCACCGGCAGCAGCGGGTTCATCTCGTGCGCGGACAGCAGCACCGCGATCTGCTGCTCGCGCGCGATCCTGGCCAGCAGGCTGACGATCTCCTGGCCGCTGCGCAGGTCCAGGTTGGCCAGCGGCTCGTCGAGCAGCAGCAGCCGCGGCCGGCTGATCAGCGCGTGCGCGATCAGCACCCGTTGCTGCTCGCCGCCGGACAGGTCGCCGACCCTGGCGTCGGCGAACCGGTCGGCGTCGACGGCGTGCAGCATCTCCCTGACCGCCTCGCTGCGCCAGGCCGGCCGCAGCCGCAGGCCGTACCGGTTACCGTCGATGCCGAGCGCGACCAGGTCCCTGGCGCGCACCGGCATGTCCGGGTCGAGCTGCACCTTCTGCGGCACGTAGCCGACCGCCTGCTGCCGCCCGGACAGCGGCTTGCCGAGCACGCTCACCGAGCCGGCCGACGGCCGCTGCAGGCCGAGGATGACCCGCAGCAGCGTGGTCTTGCCCGCGCCGTTCGGCCCGATCAGGCCGGTGAACTGACCGGCGCCGACGGTGAAGCTCACCTGGTCGAGGATCTGCCTGCCGGAAAGCGCGACGCTGACCTGGTCGACATTGAGGATTGCGTGCTCGGCGATATCGGTCACTTCAGCTGCTGAGTCGAGATCTTGTTGGTGACTGCCTCGGTGATGGCGTGCACTTCTGCCATCATCCAGCTCTGGTAGTCGTAGCCGGTCGGCATGGTCTCGTAGACCCCGACGACCGGAACGCCATCGTGGATGGCATTCTCCCTGATCGAGATCGTGAGCGCGTCGGTCACCTGCTGGTTATAGGCGAACAAGTTGACCTTGTGCTTGCTGAACAGGCCGTTCTCCAGCGCGATGTCCTCCGGCGCGGGATCGACGCCGTTCATGATGTCGGCCTGGAAGACGAACGGCGTGAGGTTCTTGATCCCCATGGCGGTCAGCAGGTAGTCCGCGACCGGCTCGGTCGTGGCTGCCGTGACGCCCGGGTGCGCGGCCTTGAACTGCGCGATGGCATCGAACCACGGCTTGAGCGAGGCGTCGAACGCGCGCAGCCTGGCCTGGAAGTACGCGCGGTGGGCCGGCCGCAGCTCGGACAGGTCGCCGGCCATCGCCTTGGCCACCGCCGGCATCGTGCGCGGGCTGTACCACAGGTGCGGATTCTGGGTATCGGTGGGCAGGCCGAGCACCTGCTGGGCGCTGATCACCTTGCGTGCCGAGTTCGGCGACGCCGACTCGATCTTGTTGATCCAGCCGTCGTAGCCCACGCCGTTCTGCACGATGAGCTGGGCCGTGCTGACCTCCTCCGCCACCGCCGGGCTCGCCTCGAACGTGTGCGGGTCGGTATTGGGGTTGGTCAGGATGGCGGTCACGCGCACGTACTTGCCGCCGATCTGGCTGAGCACGTTGGCGTACTCGTTCTCCGCGCCGACCGCATTGATCACGCCGGAGCTGGCTGCGCTGGCGTGTCCGCCGCAGCCCGCCAGGCCGGTGAGCACCGCGGCGGCGGCCGCGGCGGCAACAGCGATTCGCTTCTGCATCATAGGCTTGAACATAGTCTAAGACTCAGTCTCAATACAAGTACTGCCGGGGAACAGTCTCCGGCGCCGCAGCCAGCGGAATTGCATAAACAGATCGGCATGTGTTTATATGACGTTCGTGTCGCCGCAGACGAAGGCGTTCGAGGCAGCCGGGGAGCTGCTCAAGGTGCTAGCCGCCCCGGCCAGGCTGGCCATCGTGGCCGAGCTGGCCGAATCGCCGCGCTTCGTGCACGAGCTGGTCGACCTGCTCGGGATGAGCCAGCCGCTGGTCTCACAGCATCTGCGCGTGCTGCGCGGCGCCCGCCTGGTCGGCGTCGAGCGCCGCGGCAGGCAGGCGGCCTACTCGCTGGTCGACCAGCATGTCGCGCACATCGTCGCCGACGCAGTCCAGCACAGCAAGGAGGAGACGTGACAACCAGCGATCACCACGTGCATGGCGAGCACGTGCATGACCACGGCCCCGGTTGCGGGCACGCCAGCGTGCAGCGCGAGGGCCACACCGACTACGTGCACGAGGGGCATGCGCACACCCCGCATGACGATCACTACGACGAGCACCCGCTGCCGCACCTGGCGCATCCAGCGCACCAGCACGCGCACGGCCCTGGCTGCGGGCACGACCAGGTCGAGCACGGTGACCACGTCGACTACGACCACGACGGGCACCGGCACGCCGAAGACGGCGACCACTACGACGAGCACTGACCGACCGGGTACTGAGCGAATGAGGGAGCGGCATGCCTGACCAGGGAATGGCCGAGGACATGCACAGCCTGGTCGAGCACCGGCTGCGTCGGATCGACCAGCGCTACACCAGCGGCCGCCGGGCCATCGTGGACCTGCTGGTCACCGCGGGCCATCCGGTCAGCATCGGCGACATCGCCGAGCGGCTGCCCGACCTGCCGCGCAGCTCTGCCTACCGGCACCTGACCGACCTGCATGCGGCCGGCCTGGTGCGCCGGGTGGCGGCCAACGACGAGTTCACCAGGTTCGAGCTCGCCGAGGACCTGACCGAGCACCATCACCACCTGCTCTGCGTGAACTGCGGCAAGGTCATCGACGTCACCCTGCCGAGCGGCGCGGAGCAGCAGGTCACCAGCGTGATCAGCCAGCTCGCGGACACTGCCGGGTTCCAGCCGCACAGCCACCGGCTCGACGTGCTCGGCCTCTGCAGCGCCTGCGCCTAGCGAAGCTGGCATGCTCGCCTGCATGACCTACGTCGCGCACGATGACCGTTACCAGCAGATGCCGTACCGCCGCTGCGGCCGCAGCGGCATCCAGCTGCCGGAGATATCGCTCGGCCTCTGGCACAACTTCGGCGACGACCGGCCGATCGACACGCAGCGGGCCATCCTGCGCCGCGCCTTCGACCTCGGCGTGACGCACTTCGACCTGGCGAACAACTACGGCACGCCGTACGGCTCGGCCGAGCGGAACTTCGGCAGGCTGCTGGCCGAGGATTTCCGCCGGTACCGGGACGAGCTGATCATCTCGACCAAGGCGGGCTGGGACATGTGGCCAGGCCCTTACGGCGAGTTCGGCTCGCGCAAGTACCTGCTGGCCAGCCTCGATCAGTCGCTGGCCAGGATGGGCCTCGACTACGTGGACATCTTCTATAGCCACCGGCCGGATCCTGATACGCCGTTCGAGGAGACGATGGGCGCCCTCGATACCGCGGTCAGGTCGGGCCGCGCGCTGTACGCGGGCATCTCGTCCTACTCCGCGGCGCAGACCGAGCAGGCGGCCAAGATCCTCGGCCAGCTCGGCACGCCGCTGCTGATCCATCAGCCGTCGTACTCGATGCTCAACCGGTGGATCGAGGGCGGGCTGCTTGACGTGCTCGGCCGTGACGGCATCGGCTGCATCGTGTTCTCGCCGCTGGCACAGGGCATCCTCACCGGCAAGTACGCCGCCGGCGTGCCTGCCGGATCGAGGGCGAGCCGGGACTCGACGCTGCCGGCCAGCGAGCTGACCCCGGCCGTGCACGGCTACGTGCACGCGGCCGAGGCGATCGCCAGGGAACGCGGCCAGACGCTGGCTCAGCTCGCGCTGTCCTGGGCGATGCGTGATCCGCGGGTCACCTCGGTGCTGATCGGCGCGAGCAGCGTGGCCCAGCTCGAGGAGAACCTGGCGGCCGCGGGCGGCGCCGGCTTCAGCAACGCCGAGCTGGCCGCGATTGACCGGCTGGCGGCCGAAGCCGGCGCGCTGGCCACCGAGGAAGCCGCCGATGACGGGGCCTGACCACCGGGTTCGCTGGGGCGTCATGGGCACCGCGAGGATCGCGGTCAGGGCCTTCCTGCCCGCGCTGCGCCAGGCCGGCGGGGTGGCTGCGGTGGTCGGCGGCCGCGACCTGGATCGCGCGCGGCAGTACGCGGCCGCCAACGACATCGGCCGGGCGGTGGCCGGCTACCAGGCGCTGGTCGACGACGATCAGGTCGAGGCGATCTACATCGCGCTGCCGAACTCGCTGCACGCGGCGTGGACGATCGCCGCGCTGCAGGCCGGCAAGCCCGTGCTGTGCGAGAAGCCGCTGTGCGGCACGCTCGCCGACACCGAGCGGGTGCTCGCGGTCGCGGCAGCGGCGGACCCGGCATCAACCGATGCCGGGGCGCACCGCTCTGCCGTTCGAGACACCGGAGCCGGCACGCCGCTGTGGGAGGCGTTCGTGTTCCCGTTCCAGCGCCAGCACGAGCAGCTTCTTGCGGTGCTGGACAGCGGCGAGGTCGGCGAACTGCGGGAGATCCAGTCCGGGTTCCACTTCAAGCTCGGCCGCGCCGATGACATCAGGATGTCGCCAGCGCTTGACGGCGGCGCGCTCAACGACGTCGGCTGCTACCCGGTCAGGCTGGCCGCCGAGCTGTTCGGTGAGCCACATGAAGGCTGCTGGTCCGACGCGGTGTTCGGCGGGCAGGGCGTGGACGTGGAGAGCTGGGGCGCGCTGCGCTATCCGGGCGGCCGGCGGCTGCTGTTCAGCTGCGGCATGCGGCGCGGCCCAGACACCTTCACCAGGCTGCTCTGCTCCGACGGCGAGATCCGGGTCAGCAACCCGTTCCATCCACGGCAGGGTGACCAGTTCACGGTGCTGCGGGCCGGGCAGCAGCCGCGGACCGTGCACGCCTCGGCCGAGCCAACGTTCACCGAGGCGATCAGGCATATCCAGCAGGTGGTGCGGGGCATGGCCGAGCCGAGGCAGCTTGCCGTCCAGCACACGCTGCCGACCGCGCGGGCACTGCACGATCTGCAGTCCTGCTGGCGGCGGCCCGCCGGCGCGGCGGCCGCCGGCGGCACGCACTAGGGTCGGTTCGGCAGCCAAGGTCCGCGAGCCAGCAAGGAGGCGTCCGTGCCGGAGCCCGAGCCACAGCCGGTGCTCACGCCGCTCACCGCGGCGGCGATGTTCCTGGTGCTGACCATCAACTCCGGCGGCGAGCAGGCGGTGCGCGACCTGCTGCCGGACCTGGCCGGCCTGCAGCGCTCGGTCGGGTTCCGCAGCCCGACAGGCGACCTGGCCTGCGTCACCAGCATCGGCTCCGGTGCCTGGGACCGGCTGTTCGGCGGCAGCAAGCCGGCCGGGCTGCACCCGTTCCGCCCGCTCGACGGCTCCCGGCACCGCGCCGTCGGCACCCCAGGCGACCTGCTGCTGCACATCAGGTCAGCACGGATGGACCTGTGCTTCGAGCTGGCCGCCCTGATCAGCGGCCGGCTTGGCGACGCGGTCAGCGTGGCCGACGAGGTGCACGGCTTCCGTTACTTCGACGAGCGTGACCTGCTCGGATTCGTGGATGGCACCGAGAACCCGACGGGCCGCGCCGCCGCGGACGCGGTCACGATCGGCGCCGAGGATCCCGATTTCCGCGGCGGCAGCTACGTCATCGTGCAGAAGTACCTGCATGACATGGCCGCGTGGAACACGCTGACGACCGAGCAGCAGGAACTGGTGGTCGGCCGGACCAAGCTGGCCGACATCGAGCTGCCTGACGAGGTGAAGCCGGCCAACTCGCACGTCGCGCTCAACACCATCGTCGGACCGGCCGGCGAGCAGCGGCAGATCGTGCGGGACAACATGCCGTTCGGCTCGATCGCCGACGGCGAGTTCGGCACCTACTTCATCGGCTACTCGGCGGCGCCGGAGGTCACCGAGCTGATGCTGCAGCACATGTTCATCGGCGACCCGCCGGGCAATTACGACAGGATCCTCGACTTCTCCACCGCCGTCACCGGCGGACTGTTCTTCGTTCCCACTGCCGACTTCCTCGACAGCCCGCCGTCCGGGCCGGCCAAGGCGGCCGCTTCAGCCGACGGGTCGCTGGGTATCGGCAGCCTGAAAGGAGCCGTCACGCCATGAACAACCTGCACCGCGAGCTTGCGCCGATCTCGGAGGCGGCCTGGTCGGGCATCGACGCCGAGGCGCGCGAGGCGTTCAGCAGCCACATCGCCGGCCGCCGCGTCGTCGACGTCACCGGCCCGGACGGGCCGACCCTGGCCGCTGTCGGCACCGGCCACCTGCGCCAGGCCGATCCGACGGGCGACGGCGTCAGCCTGGCGGTGCGGCTCAGCCAGCCGGTCACCGAGTTGCGGCTGCCGTTCACCGTCAGCCGCTCGGCGGTCGACGACGTGGAGCGAGGCGCGAAGGACACCGACTGGGAGCCGGTCAGGCAGGCCGCGCGGGTGATGGCCGGCACCGAGGACCGCGCGGTCGCGGCCGGCCTCGAGCCGGCCGGGATCACCGGGATCGTGCCGGGCTCGCCGAACCGCGCCGTGCCGCTGCCGGCCGACGCCCGCCAGTACCCGGCGGCGGTCAGCCAGGCGCTCGAGACGCTCCGGCTGACCGGAGTCGGCGGGCCGTACGCGCTGCTGCTCGGCGCCGAGGCCTACACCAAGCTGGCGGCCGCGGCGGACGACGGGTACCCGGTGGAGAGCAGGCTGGCTACGCTGCTCGGCGGCGCGATCATCTGGGCGCCGTCGATGGACGGCGGCCTGGTGCTGTCCGCCAGGGGCGGCGATTTCGAGCTGCACCTCGGCCAGGACCTGTCGATCGGCTACCTGTCACACGACGCGCAGGACGTGCAGCTGTACCTGCAGGAGTCGCTGACGTTCCTGGTGCACACGCCGGAGGCGGCGGTCCCGCTGGCCGCGAAGTCTTGATCATGGCCGCGGCGCGCCTACAGTGATGGCATGCGGGTTGAGGTAAGTCCGCAGGCTGCCGAGTTCGTCACCCGGCACGGCGGCCAGCTGTGGGTATGGACCGAGCGGACCTCGTGCTGCGCGGCCACTCCGCCGATCATGCGCACCGCGACCCGCCAGCCGGCCCGGCCGGCCGAGTTCCGGCGGATGCCAGCCGACGGTCTCGAACTGTGGTTCAGCCCGCCGTTCGGCCAGCTGCCTGACGTGCTCGAGGTCGACCTGCGCGGCAAGCGCAGGCCCAGGGTCGAGGCCTACTGGGACGGCTGCCTGCTGGCGCTGTGACCGGCCGGGCTAGCTGACCCGGCGCTTGAACGTGTAGGTGGTCAGCGACCAGGCCGCGTCCCAGTAGCTGCGCCCTTCGCGGCCCTGCCGGTGCTCCTCCTGGCTGGTCAGCTCCCAGCCGTCCGAGCCGAACTTGTTGAGCAGCCCGAGTACCTCAAGGTTGCTGGCCGACAGGTCTTCCTCCGCGCCAGGCTCGGGGCCGTGCCACAAGATCGTCCGGCCCCGGTCCTGTGACCGGCCGTCCAGCGTGATCGTGAGCTGCGCGTACTGCCAGACAGACATCTGGCTAGTGTTCCACCGCAGCGCCCCGTTACTCGCCGCGCCGGACCGGTAACGAGGTCACGCAGGCTGCTCCCGTTGGTCCCCGGCCCAGGCGGTATGGAAGCTGCCCTCGGCATCTACCCGGTGGTAGGTATGCGCGCCGAAGTTGTCGCGCAGGCCCTGGATCAGCGCGGCCGGCAGCCGGTCCCGGCGCAGCCCGTCGTAGTAGGCAAGGCTGGAGGAGAAGGCGGGCGCGGGCAGTCCCGCGGCGGCCGCGTGCCCGACCACCCGCCGCCAGCTCGCGGTGCCGGTCTTGACCGCCTCGGCGAAGTACGGCGCCACCAGCAGGCTCGGCAGGTCCGCGGTGCCGTCGTAGGCCTCCATGATCCGGTTCAGGAAGCGTGCCCTGATGATGCAGCCGCCGCGCCAGATCATCGCCATCGCGCCGCGGTCGATATGCCAGCCGTACTCCTGGCTGCCCGCGCTGATCTGGTCGAATCCCTGTGCGTACGCGACCACCTTGGACGCATACAGCGCGCGCCTGACGTCCTCGGTGAACGCGTCCCTGTCGGTGACCTGGCCGGCCGCAAGCTCGCTGCCGAAGGTGGCGCGCGCCGCGGCGCGCTGGTCCGCGGCGCCGGACAGCGACCTGGCGAACGTGGCCTCAGCGATCCCGGTGATCGGGATGCCCAGGTCGAGCGCGCTCTGCACGGTCCACCGGCCGGTGCCCTTCTGCTCGGCCTGGTCGAGCACGATGTCCACGAACGGCTTGCCGGTCGCCGCGTCCACATGCTGCAGCACGTCAGCGGTGATCTCGATGAGGAACGACTCGAGATCGCCCTCGTTCCACTTGGCGAAGATCTCGCCGATCTCGGCGGGTTCGGCGCCCAGGCCGTGCCGGAGCAGGTCGTAGGCCTCCGCGATCAGCTGCATGTCGGCGTACTCGATGCCGTTGTGCACCATCTTGACGAAATGCCCGGCTCCGTCCGGACCGACGTGCACGCAGCACGGCACCCCGTCCACCGTCGCCGCTATCGACTCGAGCATCGGGCCGAGGGTCGCATATGACTCCGCCGACCCGCCCGGCATGATGCTCGGCCCGAGCAGTGCGCCCTCCTCGCCGCCGGACACGCCGCAGCCGACGAAGTGCAGCCCGCGCTCCGCCAGCGCCGCCTCGCGCCTGCGGGTGTCCAGGTAGTGCGCGTTGCCGCAGTCGATCACGATGTCGCCCTGGTCGAGCAGCGGCAGCAGCTCGCCGATGACCGCGTCGGTTGGCTGGCCGGCCTTGACCATGATGATGATCGACCTGGGCCTGGCCAGGCTGGCGACAAAGTCGGCCATGCCGTCGCTCGGCACGAACTTGCCCTCGTCGCCGTGCTGGTCGACCAGGCTGTGCGTGCGCTCAGGCGACCTGTTGTGCAGCGCCACGACATGCCCGTGCCTGGCCAGATTGCGGGCTAGATTGCGCCCCATCACCGCGAGCCCGGTCACGCCGATCTGCGCCTCGCCACGCTCGCTCATACGCCGCTCCCCAAGTCACGACATGGCGTCAGTTCAGATACGCCTGCCAGTCTGGCGGAACGCGGCCCGCTGGGCCAGGCACACCCTGGCCTGCCGGATGTGCGTGCGGCGGCGCCAGCTCCGGCCCGCCGTCGAACATCTGGTTGGTGTGGAAGTTCCAGAACCAGGTCTCGCCCGGCTCGTAGCTTCTGATCACCGGATGCCCGGTGGCCGCGAAGTGCGCGGTCGCGTGCTGCGACGGCGAGGTGTCGCAGCAGCCGATGTGCCCGCACTGGGTGCACCTGCGCAGGTGCACCCACCAGCCCCCGGCGGCCTCGCACTCGACGCAGCCAGGTCCGCTCGGCGGCACCGACGGATCGATGCCAGGCAGCTCAGTCACGTGTCTGCTCCTCTCCCTGACACGGGCAAAGCAGGATGAGCCCAATCGTAGGATCCAGCTAGGAACGACGGCACGGCGGCCGGAGGAACGATCGTGGCAGTGTCACCGCGGCAGCAGTACGCCATGCGCAGTTCGGCGCTGCCGTACCTGCAGCCAGGCGAGACCATCCAGGCGATCTTCCCGTGCTGTACCGCCGTGACGCCTGCCCGCAGGGCGGCGGCGGTAGCGGCAGGGCTGGCCGGCCTGGCCGTGCTGATCTGCGGCGCGCTGATCCCCGCCCCGCAGGCCGTGCAGCACGAGATCGGGCCGTACGTGTTCGCGATCGTCGTGGTCGACCTGCTGCTGTTCGCCCTGTGGTACCGGCTGATGCAGTGGCGGATCCTGGTGGCCACCCCGAAGCGGATCCTGGTCCTCAAGTCGTTCGACATGGGCTGGCGCGGCCGGGGCATCAGGGCCGAGCTGCCCAGGTCGACCAGGCTCGGCCCGGTCTCTGAGAGCAGCCAGGTCATCAGCGTCGATGGCGAGCGCCTGCGAGTGCGCAAGGACTTCCTTGACGCCGTCCAGCTCGCCGACATGGCCCGCGCACTGGCCGAATAGCGCCCGCGCCACTCCGCGTAGCCCCCGCGTAGCCCCGCGTAGCCCCGCGTAACCCGCGTAGCCCCGGCAGCCGCCCGCCCCCCGGCACATTTCATCGATTCTGGTCGTTACGTAAGCGACAAAACTCACATTCAGACCACCAGAATCGATGAAATGACGGGATCGGGGCTCGTCGGCGGCGAGTGGCCCAGGTGGGTCAGTGCTGGTGCGGGAACCCTTATGTGGCCGGGAATCCGGCTTGCCGGGTCATAGCCCATCTGGACTATTTAGTAGTAATCCCCTGTGCTGCGTGTTATGTGCCGTCATGATGTTCGGTGCGTGAAATGTAAGGCCCTGGGCACGCGCGCGGTCAGCGCAGGCGCGCAAGCGCGGCACGGGCGCGGAGACGGCGTTAGGTGGGTTGTGGGGTCAGCAGCCGCGCATCGCAGGCCCAGGAAGGTCAGGAGCACCGGGCGGCACGCCCGGCCGTCGAAGGCCAAGAAGGTGGCCAGCAGAGCCGGCCTGGCCGCCCCTGTCGTCGCGGTAGCCGGGGCGCTGGTTGCCTCGCCGGTCTCGCACGTGCTCGCCGCCACCTCGCCGTCGCTGCACCTGGCGATGGCAGACCAGGGCGGAAAGCGGCCGCCGGGCCGGTCGGCGGCGTCTTCCAGGTCCAGCGAGGACGGGCTGTCCGGCACCGCGCTGCCGGGCAACTCCCTGGCCAGCGCCGCACGGCGGCACCAGCACGCCAGCCGGCTGGTCAGCCAGCGGCACGCCAGGCAGGCCGGACGGCAGCCAGCGCCCGGCAAGCGCGCGGCCCCCGATGCGCTGACCTGCTCGGGCTCCAGCTACTTCCTGCCGGCGAACTACCAGACGATCGTCAGCTTCCTGCTCGCGCACGGCTACTCCAAGCTCGGCGCGGCCGGCATCGCGGGCAACATCTTCCAGGAGTCGAAGGGCGACCCAGAGTCCGTCGGGATGGGCGGCGGCGGGCTGATCGGGTTCACCCCGCTGCCGGCCGGCTACGTGACCGGCAATCCGGTCGCGGACCTGCAGACCCAGCTGTACGCAATCTTGAGTTACGACCAGCAGTGGGCGCAGTACATCCCGGCGCTGAACGCGGCCAGCACGCCGACCGAGGCCGCCGACATCTACATGAACTACTTCGAACGGCCGGGCATCCCGGCGGCAGCGAACCGGGAGGCGGCCGCCAATGCCGTCGCCCAGGCCTGCCACCTGTAACCCAGCCAGACCAGCCCAGGGCCAGGCCAGCCCAGGGCCAGGCCAGCCCAGGGCAACGTCAGCTGCCGTCCGGGTACCCGCCGCGGTGCAGCACCATCGGGTAGTGCGGCAGCGGGCCTGCCGCCCGCGCCGATGCGCGCCAGCCGTCCGGGTACGGCTCTAGGCCGCGCCACAGCGGCCCGTGCCCGCCGCCTGGCAGGTCAGCCAGCGGCTCGAGCAGGCCGCGCAGCCCGGCCACCAGGTCCGCGCCGTAGCGGGCACGCCAGCCAGCCTCGATGTCCGCCGTGCGGCCTGCGTACGCCCGCTGAGCGGCGATTCCGCTGCCGGTGAGCCTGGCCAGCTTGCCCCGGCCGCCCGGCTTCGCCGCCTGCTCGACCGTCCCCGCCTTGGTCACCAGCCCCAGCGCCATCGCGATCCCCTCCTTGGACACCCCAGACCTGACCGGCAGCTCGGCGACCGGCACGCCGCCGGCATCCAGCACCCTGATCAGGTTCGCCATCACCGCCAGCGACCTGGTCCCGGCCTCGAACTCGACGGCGAACGCCAGCAGCACCTTCGACAACAGCTCGGGCAGGGCGGCACCGGCCAGCTGGTCTTCGTTCCCGGCCAACGCGATCGCTGCGCGGTTCGCGGGCTCGCTGCGCAGCGGGTAGCCGAGGATCGGCATGCAGGCCGGCAGCGCGGGGTCGAGCTGGCTGGCCAGGCCGGTCAGCGCGGCCCGCAGCCCGGCGAGCGTGGCCGCGCCGAGCCGCTGCTGCCAGCGGGCCTCCACCTGGCCGGGCAGCGGGGCCCAGACCTGCCTGGCCAGCCGCCCGCCGGGCTGCAGCGTGATCACCTGGTCCCGCTCCGGCGGCTTCGGCCTGGCATCGGCCGGGCCCGGCCCGACCCTGATGTAGCCCCAGCGCTGCAGGTGCGTCAGGGTCGTGCGGGTGCCGGCCAGGCTGGTCAGCTCGCCGACGGTGATGCCCTCGTCGCCGACGTAGCGCAGGCAGGTCCACCACATCGCCATCGAGGTCAGCCACGGCGCGTACCGCGCGCCTTGGGTACGGCCGTGCGCCGTGGTGGTGTGCGGCATCTGGTGCTCGAACTCGTTGTCGCACTCGATGATGAACGCGACCAGCGGTTGCGACAGCAGCGCCGAAAGCGGCAGCGGTGGCATGCGGCCAGTCTGCGTCAGCGCAGGGTGATCACGTTGCCGGTGATGAGCCCTGACGCCTCCGAAGCCAGGTAGCCGATCACCTCGGCCACCTCGGCTGGCGTGGCCACGTGGAAGTGCGAGCCGCTGCCCGCCACGAACGCCCTGACCGGGTCGGTGACCCAGCCGGTGTCGGTGACCGGCGGGTGCACCATGTTCGCGGTGACGCCGAACTCGGCGAGCTCGACTGCCGCCGACATGGTGTAGCTGACCTGCGCCGCCTTCGCCGCGCCGTAGGACACCTCGCTGGGGAAGCCGAGGTCGCCGCCGGAGGTGAGCCCGATGATCCGGCCCCAGGTCGCGCCGCGGGCCACATGCCGGCGGGCGAACTCGCCGATCAGCAGCGCGGCGGCCAGCGCGTCCACGCCGAACTGCTGCCGCCAGGTGGCCGGCGTGACCGGCTGCATGGACCGGCCGGCCTGGTCGGTGCTGGCCGGCCCGAACGTGTCCTGCACCCAGCCGGTCGCGTTGTTCACCAGGATGTCGACCGGCCCGAGGTCGCGCTCCGCCGCGTCGAACAGCAGCCCGGCCGCCGCCGGGTCGGTCAGGTCGGCTTCCACGGCCACCGCGCGGCCGCCGCCGGCCACGATCCGCGCGACCACGCCGCTGGCGTCGGCCACCCGGTTGTCCCGGTAGGCCTGCGGAACGCCGGGGTCCTGCGGATCGTGCAGCCGCAGGTAGCTGCACAGCACGGCGCAGCCCGCCGCCGCCAGCGCGACGGCGGTGGCGGCGCCGATGCCGTGGTTCGCGCCGGTCACGATCGCGGTGTGGCTGGCTGACATGCACGGCTCCTTCCGGCGGTCGGCTCAGCAGAGCTAGCGGCTGGCTCAGGAAAGCTAACGGCGCCGCGGCCAGGCCCGCCACCCATTTGGCCTGGGCCTCGGATCGCGCGCCGCCGCGTGCCACGATGGCCGCATGACGCTGGAGATCAGACGGCTGCACCTGGCAAGCCTGCGCGGCGTGGACGGACTTACCTGGCCGGTGCACGGCTTCGTCATCCTGCACGACGGCGGCGCGATGCTGGTCGACACCGGAGTCGGCGGCCCAGATGAGGCGCTCAGCGACTGGCGGGTGGTGAACCGGACAGTGGCCGATGCGCTCGCGGACGTCGGCCTCAGCCCGGCCGACATCGGCATGGTGGTGAACACGCACCTGCACTTCGACCACTGCGGGCAGAACGCGGTGTTCCCGCACGCGGCGCACTACGTGCAGCGGGCCGAGCTGGCCAGGTCGCAGCGCGAGGAACCGGAGTTGTACGACTGGTTCGGCTTCATGAACGCCAAGTTCGAGCTGCTTGACGGCGACGCCGAATTGCTGCCTGGCGTCTCGGTGGTCGCCACCCCTGGCCACACCTCGGGACACCAGTGCGTGCTGGTCGGCACCGACGACGGGCCAGACCTGCTGATCGGCGACGCGGCCTACACGCCGCGGCTGTACGCCAACCCGGCGGCG
>JASHQL010000310.1 GCA_030039155.1 Streptosporangiaceae bacterium
TCGGGCGTGCTGAGCCACGACGAGGCGCGGCTGCACCCTGACCCGTACCCGAGCCGGGAGGCGTGGTGCGCGGCCCGGCTGGCGCTGACCGAGCAGCGGCTTGCCGCCATGGACCGGCAGCTTCCGGTGATCTTGCTGAACCACTTCCCGCTGACTCCCGAGCCGACCAGGGTGCTGCGCTACCCGGTTGTCGCGCAGTGGTGCGGCACCACCGCGACCGCCGACTGGCACCTGCGGTTCAACGCGTCGGCCGTGGTGTACGGCCACCTGCACATCCCGCGCACCACCTGGCAGGACGGGGTGCGGTTCGAGGAGGTCTCCTACGGCTACCCGCGGGAATGGCGGCGGCGGGCCGGTGCGCCAGGCCCGCCGCGCCAGATCCTGCCCGGGCCGGGCTAGCTGAGTGGCTGCTGGCGGTTCTCGAGGCCGAGCAGGAACTGCTTGCGGTCGAGGCCACCGCCGTAGCCGGTCAGGCTGCCGTCCGAGCCGATCACCCGGTGGCACGGCACCACGATCGCGAGCGGGTTCCTGCCGTTGGCCAGGCCGACGGCCCTGCTGGCGTTCGGCCTGCCGAGCTGGCCGGCCAGCTGGCCGTAGGACACCGTCGTGCCGTACGGGATCTGCTGCAGCGCCCGCCACACCTGGAGCTGGAACGGCGTGCCGGCCGGCGCGAGCGGCAGGTCGAACTCGGTCAGCTGCCCGGCGAAGTACGCGGCGAGCTGGGCCGCCGCCGACGCGAACGGCTCGTCGGCCGGGTCGGCCGGCTCGCCGAAGCTGGCCGGGTCCGGCGCATGCCGCTGCGCGTCCATGAACAGGCTGGTCAGCTTGCCGTCGTCGGCGACCAGGGTGAGCGGGCCGACCGGACTGTCGATCGTGACGTAACTCATGACTGCTCCTCATTCGTTGGTAGCTGGCAGCTTGTTGATGTCGTGGCTGATGACCGCCCACAGGTACTGGGTGGCGTAGGCGCGCCATGGCCGCCAGGCGGCGGCCCGCCCGGCCAGCGCCGCCGGGGTGGCCGGCAGGCCCAGCTCACGTGCCGCGGTCCTGACGCCGAGGTCGCCCGCGGTGAACGCGTCCGGGTCGCCGAGGCCGCGCATCGCGATCACCTGGACGGTCCAGTCGCCGATGCCGGGTAGCTGGCCGAGCCGCAGCCGCGCCTCGGTCCAGTCGGCGCCGACGCTCAGGTCGATCTTGCCTTCGGCGAGCGCCGCGGTCAGCGCGGCGAACGACGCGCGCCGCGAGCGCGGCATCGCGACCGCGTCCTGGCCGGCCGCGGCAAGCGCTGGCATGGCAGGGAACAGCCGGGTCAGGCCGCCGCCCGAGTCGGCGACCTGCTCGCCAAGCCTGGCGGCCAGCCGGCCCGCGTGGGTGCGTGCGGCACCGGTGGACACCTGCTGGCCGAGCAGCGCGCGCACCGCGAACTCCTCTGGGTCGACCGTCCGCGGCACCCGCCGGCCAGGCGCCTTCGCCACCAGCGGCGCGAGCACCTCGTCGGCGCCGAGCAGGTCACCGACGGCGACCGGGTCGGCGTCCAGGTCCAGCAGCCGCCGGCACCGGCTGATCGCGCTGGCCAGGTCGCGCAGGTCGGTCAGCGCGAGCTGGCAGCCGATGTGGTCAGGCGCCGGCCGCAGCGCGACGATGCCGTGCCCGTGCGGCAGCCGCAGCGTCCGCCGGTAGGCACCGTCCCGCCATTCCTCCACGCCGGGCACCGCGGTGGCGACGAGATGACCGAACAGGTTGTCTTGGAACAGCGGGGCACGGAACGGCAGCCGCAGCGCGATGGCGCCCGCCGCCGCGACCGCGTCGCCGCGGCCGGCCCGCTGCCGCAGCTGCGACGGCGTCAGCGCGAACACCTCGCGGACCGTGTCGTTGAAGGTCCTGATGCTGGCAAAGCCGGCCGCGAACGCCACGTCGCCCAGCGGCAGCGCGGTGGTCTCGATCAGCAGCCGCGCGGTCTGCGCGCGCTGCGCCCTGGCCAGCGCCAGCGGCCCGGCGCCGAGCTCGGCCTGCAGCAGCCGCTCCACCTGGCGGACGCTGTAGCCGAGCCGGCTGGCCAGGGCCGGCACGCCGCCGGCGTCGATGACGCCGTCGGAGATCAGCCGCATCGCCCGCGCCACCACGTCGGCGCGCACGTCCCATTCCGGCGAGCCGGGGCTCGCGTCCGGCCTGCACCGCTTGCAGGCGCGGAAGCCTGCCTGCTGCGCAGCGGCGGCGCTCGGGTAGAACCGCATGTGCTCGGGCTTGGGCGGCACTACCGGGCAGCTCGGCCTGCAGTAGATCCTGGTGGTCAGCACAGCGGTGAAGAACCAGCCGTCGAAGCGCGCGTCCTTGGACTGCACGGCCCGGACGCAGCGTTCGGTGTCGGAGTGCGCCTGCATGCCTCAAGGATCGCCGGTCGGCTCGGGTCTAGGCTAGCGAATATCCGACATCAAGCGCGCATCAGCCCAGCTAGCAATGATGTTGTCGCAAAATCGCTATCGCATCTCGGCAAGCGCGTCATCGAGCCGGCTGAGCAGCAGGTCGGCGTGCTCGCGGCCGAAGACCAGCGGCGGCCTGATCTTCAGCACGTTGCCGTCGGGGCCGGTGGCGCCGAGCAGCACGCCGCGCTGGCGCATGGCCTCGGTCAGCTGCCGCGCCTGCGCGGCGGCCGGCCGCCGCGCCTGCCGGTCGGTCACCAGCTCGACGCCGATCAGCAGGCCGGTGCCGCGCACGTCGCCGATCAGCTCGTGGCTGTCCGCCAGCCCGAGCAGCCCCTGCCGCAGGTAGCTGCCGGTCTGCCCGGCGCGCTGCACCAGGCCCTCCGCCTCGATCACGTCGAGCACGGCGAGCGCTGCCGAGCAGGCGACCGGGTTGCCGCCGAACGTGCTGAACAGCTCGGTCTGCCGCGGCACCGCCGCGAGCAGGTCCGGCCTGACCACCAGCGCGGCCACCGGGAAGCCGTTGCCCATCGGCTTGCCGAGCACCACCATGTCCGGCTCGATGCCGGACGCTGCGAAGCTCCACAGCCCGGTGCCGGCCCGGCCGTAACCTGCCTGCACCTCGTCGGCGACCAGCAGCCCGCCGGCTGCGCTGACCCGCCCGGCCGCAGCGGCCAGGTAGTCAGGCGGCGGCGCGAGTATGCCCTCGGCGGTGAATCCGGGGTCCGCGTACATCGCGGCCAGGCCGCGGTCGCCGAGCGCCAGCACCGCGTCGTCGATCAGCCCGGCGTACCGCTGGGTCCAGCCGTCCTGGTCGCGCCGGAACGCGCCGCGGTAACCATCGGGCGCCGGGACCGTCGCGACGTGCGCCGGCTGCTCGCCGCTGGCCCATTCCTCAGGCGAGAGCGCGTGCGTCGCCTCGGTCAGCCCGTGGTAGGCGTGCCCGGTGACCAGCGCGCCGCAGCGCCCGGTGGCGGCGCGGGCGATCCGCCAGGCCAGGTCGTTCGCCTCGCTGCCCGAGTTGACCACCAGCACCGCGTCCAGCGGGCCAGGCATGGTGCCGGTCAGCCGCTCGGCCAGCTCGACGATCGCCTCGTGCAGGTACCGGCTGTGGGTGGCGAGCGTCCGCTGCTGCGCGGCCACCGCGCGGGCGACCTGCGGGTGGCCGTGCCCGACCACCGGCACGTTGTTGTAGCAGTCCAGGTACCTGCGGCCGTCGGCGTCGAACAGCCACGCGCCGTCGCCGCGGACCAGGTGCACCGGGTCGCGGTAGAACAGCGGCGAGCTCGGCAGCACCCGCCGCCGGCGGGCCAGCAGGTCGGCGGTCGGCACGCCGCGATAGGGGAGCCCGGCCGCGGCGTCGCGGAACCTCCGGCCGGCCGCGTCGAACCCGGCCGCCTCGATGCCGTCAAGGAACGCGCGGCAGCCGGGCTCGCCGGTCTCGCTGTACGCCGCGTGGCCCGGGTACAGCTCGTTCCGCCAGGCGCTGATCGCCACCTCGGTGGCCAGCCTGGTCGCCACCAGGTCGGCGAGCAGCGCGGCCTCCGCATCCTCGAGCGGGGTCACGCTGGCGTATCCGGCGATCATCGCCTCGGCCGCGTCCAGCGCGTCGTCCCGGCCGTGCAGCACGTCCGCGACCGCGACCGCCAGGTCGCAGACCAGCGCCGTGTGCGTCATGTCGCCGAAGTCCACGATCCCGCTGATCCGCTGCTCGTCGTCGAGCAGCACGTTGTCCAGGCTCAGGTCGCCGTGCACCACCTGGGCGCGCAGCGTCGGCAGCACCGGCGCGACGTTGGCCTCGAACCGGTCGAGCACCCGCTGCACCTGCTGCCTGCGGCCGTCATCGCCGATGTGCGGGAGCAACTCGCGGACCCGGCTAGCGTGCTTGAGGTCCCAGAGGATCTCGTAGTCCGCTGCCGGGTGGAAGAAGCCGCGCAGCGCCCTGCCAAGCTCGGCGGTGGTCTGCCCGAATGACCGGATCGCCGCCGTGCTGAGCGCGTCGTTAGGCATCCTGCGGCCGGGCAGGAAGGTGAACAGCCTGGCCAGGTAGGGCTGGTCGTTGTAGCCCGTCACCGCCACGTGGTCCTGGGCGGCCAGGCCTGGCAGCACCCGCATCACCGGCAGCGCCGGGTTGACCAGCTGGATGTGCCGGAGCGCCGCGGCTTGCAGGTCGAGGATGGTCCGGTCATCGGCCGGGTTGGAGATCTTGAACAGGAAGCGCTGGCCGCCTGCGGTGTCGGCGCGGAAGTTCTGGTCGCGCTCGCCGGCCAGCGGCGTGAGCGTCTCCGCGGCAACGCCGAAGTGCTCGAGCAGCGACCGCCTGGCCGCCTCTTCGGTGAGATTCGGCGGGGCTACCACAAGCGGATCAGCGCGCTGCACCATAGCGCCGAAGGCTAGTACCGACCCTGCGGGGAGCACCCCCCTGGACCCCCCGCGCGGCTAGCTGATGCCGTAAGCCTGGCTGATCGTCTCGACGGTGCTGTCGCCGCGGCTGTCGGTCACGGTCGAGCGCAGGCTCACGAACCCGGAGGACGGGTCGTGTACGGCACCGGTCCAGCCGCTGCCGTGCCTGATCAGCTTGACCGTCCGCCAGCTGGCGCCGCCGTCGAACGAGGCCTGGACCGTGATGGTCCTGATCTGGTAGCCGGCCGCGTTGAGGGAGCCGCCGCTGGCCCGGCGCACCGAGATGGCCAGCTTCGTGGTGCTGCCAGCCGCGGCCTGATCGTCGATGTTCAGCCCGAGCGGGCGGTACCGGATCGCGGCCGCCGGCAGCGGCTGCGCTCCGCCAAGCGGATCGGCCACGAAGAAGTGCCACACGACCGAGACGTCCCGGCTGAGCAGTCCGGCCGGGGTCGGCCCAGATCCGGACTGCCTGCGGCCAGCAACCTGCAGCGTGTACCAGCCTGCCCGGCGCACCGCGGGCGTGAAGGGCACCCCAGATCCCATCTCGGTCCAGCGGGTGCTGGCAATGGTCCGGCTGCCGCGGCGCAGCGCGAACCTGAACGTCGCGCACACGGTGCACAGCAGTGCCTTGCCCTGGACCGGGTCGGCGAACAGCGCGCCGTCGGCGACGTAGCTTAGCCTGGCCGGGCCGGCCAGCCTGGGGAAGGTAGCGTCAGGCCCGGCCACCGCAAGACCGAACCTGTCGGTGTAGGAGCGGCCTGCCAGGTACCGGTGCGTGCTGGTCAGGATCTCGGTCAGCCCGTATGCCTGCGGCGTCCAGCGGCCTGAGGTGAGGAAGAGCTGGTGCGATCCTGGCGCCGGGCTCTGCTGCACGCCAAGTTCGGGGATTGTGCAGCCGCTGCCGCCTGCTTGCAGGTCGGTGCCCTGGTAGACGCTCTCGTTTCCGCCGTACAGCACCATCTTGACGCTGGCCATCCGCGCCGGGCTGACCGAGTGACTGATCTTGGCGGGAATGCCGCCTGCAGTGCGGCCCGCCATCGCGTAGCTCGCCGCACCGCCCTGCCAGGTCGCCGCGTAGCTGATCTGCATGTCATGCGCGCTAACCGGGACCGCGTAGAGCGACCCGGCCGGCGCCGCCGCTCCGGATACGAAGACGCCGTTGACGCACGCCTCGATGAAGTTGTACGCGCCGGTCGCGGTCGTGCCGGTGAGCGTCAGGCGGACCTGCGAGCCCGCCGCCGCCCGCAGCGTGACCGGTCCGCTGCGGCGGATCGTCACCTTGCGCATGACCAGCGTCTGCCGGTCTTGCGAACTGGCCGGCACTGCCGCGCCGACCCAGTAGGTGCCCGGCTTCAGCGTCGCGGACTGGCCAGGCTGGAGCACCTTCGTGCCGCCTGCCACCGGGTAGATCGAGGCGAGCACGCCGACCTTGGCGCCGGCCGGGTCGATGCCGGTGACGGTCACCCTGACCCTGGTCGCCTGCGATGCGTTCGCTGGAAGCGCAGCCAGGCCGGTGACCACCAGCCCCGCGATCGCCACTAGTGCTGTCATGCTGATCCGGTTGCGGCTCATGGCCGAAAACAGTACATGCACCGGCAAGTCATCTTTGAGACCGAATTTAGGTTGCGTGATCAGCAAAGTTGCGCATCGCGAAAGTTTCGGTATGCTAGCGGTCGTGCAGACGACGGGGGAGCGGCATCCGGCGGGTTTGCGCGAGCGCAAGAAGATCGCCACCAGGCAGGCGCTGAGTGTGTCGGCGATGCGGCTCGCGGTCGAACGCGGCCTGGACAACGTGCTGGTCGAGGACATCGCTGACGCCGCGGGGGTGTCGGCGCGTACCTTCAACAATTACTTCGCCAGCAAGTACGAGGCGATCTGCGCGCTTGGCTTCGACCGGGCCATGCGGATCGGCGCCGCGCTGCGCGAGCGGCCGCCTGGCGAGCCGCTGTGGGAGGCGATCTGCCAGGCCGTCATGTCGGAGTACGGCGCGGCCAACCGGGCGCACGACCAGGAGTGGATGGCCGGGATCAGGATGGTCACCAGCACGCCGGCGCTGCGCGGTGAGTATCTCAAGGTGCAGGCGATGACCCAGTACTCGCTGGCCGAGGCGATCGCGGTGCGGATGGGCACTGGTCCCGACACCGGGATGTTCCCGCGGATCCTGGCCGCGTCGGTAACCGCCGCGGTGCAGGCTGCGATGGAACGGTGGCTGTGGTCTGACCCGCCGACCGCGCTCGCCCCGGTGATCCGGCGCGGGCTCGACCAGCTTGCCGACGGCATGCGGCGCACGCTGCCGGTGTGCGGGGGAGATAGGGGGGTCGTCCCCCCAGGCCAACACGGCACTGCGGTGCTGCCGGCCGACTCTGGCTAGGCACGCCAGCCACGAGACCTTCGTTCCCGTCCTGAAAAGAAGCCGAACCCGAGAGAGAACCCTCCGTGCTGATCAGACTGCTCCGCGAGTACCTGCGCCCGTACCGGCGGCCGCTGGTGTACGTGGTGGGGCTGCAGCTGCTGCAGACCGTCGCCGCGCTGTACCTGCCGACGCTGAACGGCGAGATCATCGACAACGGCGTCATCACCGGCAACACCCGCTACATCGTGACCACCGGCGGCTGGATGCTGGTGATCACGCTGGTCCAGGTCGGCTGCATGGTCGGCGCCGTCTACTTCGGCGCGCGCACCGCGATGGCGCTCGGCCGGGACCTGCGGGCCGGGCTGTTCGGCCGGGTGCAGCAGTTCTCCGACCGCGAGCTCCACCACTTCGGCACCCCGTCGCTGATCACCAGGACCACCAACGACGTGCAGCAGGTCCAGATGCTGGCGCTGATGACGTTCACGCTGATGGTGATGGCGCCGATCATGTGCGTCGGCGGCATCATCCTGGCGCTCGACCAGGACGTCCGGCTGTCCTCGCTGCTGCTGGTCGCGGTGCCGCTGCTCGGCATCATCGTGGTGTCGATCATCGTGCGGATGCGGCCGCTGTTCCGGCTCGTCCAGGAGCGGCTGGACGGGATCAACAGGGTGCTGCGCGAGCAGATCTCCGGCGTCCGGGTGATCCGCGCGTTCGTCCGCGACCCGCAGGAGCGCGACCGGTTCGCGGCGGCGAACACCAGCCTGTTCGACGTCTCGCTCGGCGCCGGCAAGCTGATGGCGCTGCTGTTCCCTTCGGTGCTGCTGGTGATGAACCTGTCCAGCGTCGCGGTGATCTGGTTCGGCGGGCACCTGATCGCCGACGGAACCATGCAGGTCGGCCAGCTCACCGCGTTCCTCACCTACATCCTGCAGATCCTGATGTCGGTGATGATGGCGACCTTCATGTTCATGCTGGTGCCGCGCGCCGAGGTCAGCGCCGAGCGGATCATGGAAGTGATCAACACCGAGCCGAGCCTGGCCAGGCAATCCACCGGCGTGACGCAGGCCGCCGAGCGGCGCGGCGAGCTCGAGCTGCGCGCGGTGACCTTCCACTACCCGGGTGCCGAGCGCGAGGTGCTGCGCGAGGTCAGCCTGACCGCCAGGCCGGGGGAGACCACTGCCGTGATCGGCGGCACAGGGAGCGGCAAGACCACGTTGGTCAGCCTGATCCCGCGGCTGTCCGACGTGACCGGCGGCGCGGTGCTGGTCGGCGGCGTGGACGTGCGCGAGATGGACCACGCCGCGCTGTCCACGGCGATCGGGCTGGTACCGCAGAAGCCGTACCTGTTCTCCGGGACGGTGGCCAGCAACCTGCGCTACGGCAACCCAGCGGCGACCGAGGACGAGCTGTGGCGGGCACTGGACATCGCGCAGGCCCGAGACTTCGTCGCGGCGATGCCGGACGGGCTCGACTCGAAGATCGCGCAGGGCGGCACGAACGTGTCGGGCGGCCAGCGGCAGCGGCTGGCAATCGCGCGTGCGCTGGTGCACCGGCCGGACATCTACGTGTTCGACGACTCGTTCTCGGCGCTGGACTACGCCACCGACGCGCGGCTGCGCGCGGCACTGGCCCGCGACGTGCGCAACGCCGCGGTGGTGATCGTGGCGCAGCGGGTCAGCACGATCCGCAACGCGGACCGGATCGTGGTGCTCGAGGCCGGCCAAGTGGTGGGCACCGGCACGCACGAGGAGCTGATGGCGACCAACGAGACCTACCGGGAGATCGTGCTCTCCCAGCTGACTGAGCAGGAGGCCGCGGCGTGACCGGGGATTCGAACGGGCAGCCCGCCGCCGACGGCGGCTTGCCTGCGGCTGGCGGCTCATCTGTAGCTGGCGACGCGTCCGCTGCCGGCAGCGACCGGGCGGTCGTGCTGGGCGTGGGGGAGCGGGCCACCCCGAAGCGCGGGGTCGGGCCGACCGCGGGGTTCGGGCCCGGCGGCCGCGGGCCTGGCGGGTTCATGAGCGGCCAGTCCACCGAGAAGGCGCTCGACTTCGGCGGCTCGAGCCGCAGGCTGCTCGGGCTGCTGCGGCCGTACCGGCTGCTGGTGTCGCTGGCGCTGGCGTTCGGCGTCACCGGGGTGACGCTCACCGTGCTCGGCCCGCGGCTGCTCGGCGAGGCCACCAACGTGGTGTTCGCCGGCTGGCTCGGCGGCAAGCTGCCCAAGGGGGTCAGCCGGGCCGAGATCATCGCGGAGCTGCGGGCCAGCGGCCAGGGGCTGCGCGCCGACCTGCTGTCCGGCACCAACTTCGTGCCGGGCCAAGGCGTGGACTTCGGGCATGTCGCGCAGATCCTGCTGGTCGTGCTCGCGCTCACCATCGGCGCGGCCATCTGCGGGATGCTGCAGGGCCGGCTGACCGCGACGCTGGTGCAGCGAGCGGTGTACTCGCTGCGCGAGCAGGTCGAGCACAAGCTGTCCAGGCTGCCGCTTGCCTACTTCGACCGGCAGCCGCGCGGCGAGATCCTCAGCCGGGTCACCAACGACATCGACAACCTGGCCCAGTCCATGCAGCAGTCGCTCAGCCAGCTGGTGACCTCGCTGCTGACGATCATCGGCGTGCTGACGCTGATGTTCGTGATCTCCTGGGACCTGGCGCTGATCGCGCTGGTCACCGTGCCCGCGTCGGTGTTCGCGGCGCGCAAGATCGCCAAGCGGGCGCAGCCGCAGTTCATCAGGCAGTGGTCGACCACCGGCAAGCTGAACGGCCACATCGAGGAGATGTACACCGGCCACGCGCTGGTGACCGCGTTCGGCCAGCGGGCCGAGGCGATGCAGACGTTCACCGAGCAGAACGACAAGCTCTACACCGCCAGCTTCCGCGCGCAGTTCATCTCGGGCACCATCCAGCCGCTGATGATGTTCGTCGGCAACATCAACTACGTGCTGATCGCGGTGATCGGCGGGCTGCAGATGGCCTCGGGCACGCTGTCGATCGGCGCGGTGCAGGCGTTCATCCAGTACTCGCGGCAGTTCACCCAGCCGCTCACCCAGGTCGCCAGCATGGCCAACCTGCTGCAGTCCGGGGTCGCCTCGGCCGAGCGGGTGTTCGCGCTGCTCGACGCCGACGAGCAGGAGCCGGACGCCGTCGACTCGGCGCGGCCGGCCGACGTGCGCGGGCTGGTGGAGTTCTCGCACGTGTCGTTCAGGTACTCGCCGGACCGGCCGCTGATCGACGACGTGTCGCTGACGGTCGCCCCCGGCCAGACAGTGGCCATCGTCGGGCCGACAGGTGCGGGCAAGACCACGCTGGTCAACCTGCTGATGCGGTTCTACGAGCTGGACTCGGGCAAGATCCTGCTTGACGGCGTCGATATCGCCACCATGTCCCGTGACGAGCTGCGCGGGCTGACCGGCATGGTGCTGCAGGATGCCTGGCTGTTCGGCGGCACGATCGCCGACAACATCGGCTACGGCTCGGTCGGGGCGTCCCGCGAGGACGTGATCGAGGCGGCCCGCGCCACCTACGTGGACCGGTTCGTCAGCCACCTGCCCGACGGCTACGACACCATGCTCGACGACGACGGGACGAACGTCAGCATGGGGGAGCGGCAGCTCATCACGATCGCGCGGGCGTTCCTGGCCGCGCCGGCGATCTTGATCCTGGACGAGGCGACTTCGTCGGTCGACACCCGCACCGAGGTGCTGATCCAGCGGGCGATGGCGTCACTGCGGCAGGGCAGGACCAGCTTCGTGATCGCGCACCGGCTTTCCACCATCCGCGACGCCGACCTGATCCTGGTGATGGAGCACGGGCAGATCGTCGAGCAGGGCACGCACACCGGGCTGCTGGCGGCCGACGGCGCATACGCGCGGCTGTACCAGGCCCAGTTCGCCCGCGCCCTGACCGAAGTGGATGAGACTGTCGGCGCGCGGGGCTAGGCTCCGGGCATGGCCGAGGCGCAGGTTCAGATCGACAGCCTGAAGGAAGACGTCAGGGCTATCTCTGACACTGTCGCCTTGATCATGCAGAAGATCGAGCCGTACAACGGCCGATTCAACCGGCTCGAGACCCGATTCGACCGGGTTGAGGCGCGGCTGGCCGAGCATGATGGCCGGTTCGACCAGCTCGAAGGCCGGTTCGACCAGCTCGAAGGCCGGTTCGACCGGATCGAGGGCCAGCTCGCCGAGGTGCTGCGGCGGCTGCCAGAACCACAGTGATGTGATTTCTGCGGAGGCGTGCGGTGCCGTACGGCTACATCGGGTCCATGCGGACCAGGTCCGGTCATCGGGATGAGGTCATCGAGATCCTGCTCGGCGGAGCCGACGGGCTACGGGCGGTCGGCTGCCAGGTTTACGCGGTGGGCGTGTCCGATGCCGATGCCGACGTCATCTGGGTGACCGAGGTCTGGGACACGGCCGAGCAGCACGACGCCTCGCTGCGGCTGCCAGAGACCAGGGCCGCGATCGCCCGCGCCATGCCGATGCTGACCGGCGACTTCACCAGGCAGGAGCTGACGGTGGTAGGCGGGCTCGGCGTCAGCGTTCCTGGCTAACGTCAGCCGTCGCGGCGCACTGACGGCGGGCCGAGCGGTATCCGGGCGAGTGCGGCGCTGACCCCGCCGCGCCACCAGCCCAGCGCCTCGATCCACCAGGTCATGCCCGCTGCCGTATACGGCGCCAGCAAGGCCGCATCGGCCGGGCCGCTGGTCGCGCCCTCGAGCGCGATGTCGATCGGCCGGCCCGCCAGCCCGCTGGTGAACGAGGCAGCGGCCGCGAACTCGGCCGACGGCACGTTGCGCTCGCGCTGACCGGCGAAGGTCGGCA
>JASHQL010000035.1 GCA_030039155.1 Streptosporangiaceae bacterium
GCCCCGGCCGCCGCGGTCGCCAGCGCCGCGTGCACGTGCGCCTCGGTGATCGGCCTGGCCCACAGGTCGGACAGGTACCGGTCGTTGGTCTCGGCGACCACCGGGTTGACCGAGCCGATCTCGGCGTTGCCGGGCAGCGCGTGCAGGTAGCTGAGCAGCGCGTCGGCCACCTTGAACACCGACAGCGTGGCGGTCAGCAGCACCGGCGTCTCGATCGTGCCGAGCTCGTCGATCTGGGTAGACCCGACGATCTTGCCGTACCCGTTGAACACGTCGAGCGCCGCGGCCAGCGTGCTGCCAGGCCCGCCGAGCAACGCGTCGTGCACGATCGCGGTGACGCCGGTCCTGATGTCCCTGCCCTCGATCACCGTGCTGTGCCCGACCCGCACGCCTGGCACGTCGGTGATCGCGTTGTCCGGGCCGGGCGGCAGCGAGCCTGGCGCGATGCCAAGCCCGCGCGCCCTTGCCCGCCCGGTCATTGCCGGTCGGCCGGTACGGTGATGCCGAGCGCGGACCGCAGGAAGTCGACCTGCAGCAGCAGCAGGTTCTCCGCCACCTCCTCTTGCGTCGGCATGTGCGTGATGCCGGATAGCGGCAGCACCCGGTGCGGTCGGCCAGCCGCCAGCAGCGCGGAGGACAGCCGCAGCGAGTGCGCCACCACCACGTTGTCGTCGGCCAGCCCGTGGATGATCATCAGCGGCCTGGTCAGCTTCGCCGCGTCCGCCAGCACCGAGCTGCGCTCGTACGGCGCCGGGTCCTCGTTCGGCCTGCCCAGATAGCGCTCGGTGTAGTGCGTGTCGTACAGCGCCTGATCGGTCACCGGCGCGCCGGCGATGCCGGCGTGGAACACGTCGGGCCTGCGCAGCACCGCGAGCGCGGACAGATAGCCGCCGAACGACCAGCCCCTGATCGCCACCCTGGACAGGTCCAGGTCGGCGCACCGCTCGGCCGCCGCCTGCAAGGCCTCGACCTGGTCCTCGACGGCCGGGCTTGCCAGGTCGCCGAACACCGTGCGGTCCCATTCCGGCCCGCGGCCCGGCATGCCGCGGCCGTCCGCGACCACGACCGCGAAGCCCTGCTCGGCGAACCACTGCGGGGTCAGGTACGCGTCAAGCGCGGACACCACGCGCTGGCCGTGCGGTCCGCCGTACGGGTCGCACAGCACCGGCAGCCTGGCCGAGCCCGGCTGATGCCAGGACGGCAGCAAGATCGCCGTCGGCAGCCGCTTGGCGCCGCCGCGGTACAAGTCGGGCCGTGGGGCAGGCAGGTTCGGCCGCTCGGCCGCCGAGCCGATGACCGCGGCTCGACTGCCGTCCTCGCGCAGCACGGTGACGGTCAGTCCAGTGCCGGCCAGCGTCCGGCTTGACAGCACGGTGGTGCCGCCCGACCTGGTCGCGGAATGCGCGCCGCCAGGCGGGCTGACCAGCCTGACGCCGCTGCCGTCGGCCTGCCAGACGCCGATCTGCGTCGGGTCGTCGGCCGATGCGGTGAACAGCACGGCGTCGCCGTCCACGCCCAGCACCCGGCGAATGGTCATGGTGTCCGGCGTGACCGGCTCGGCCGAGCCGTCCGCGTGCTGCTCAGCCGTGGCCACGTACAGCCGCTTGGCCGGGCCGGCGTCGGCGGTCCAGGCGATCCTGCCGTCGGCCGTCCTGGCCGGCACGCCGGTCACGATGTCGACCCAGCACCGGTCGGTGTCGCGGCGGATCAGCGTGCTCGCGCCGGTCTGCCTGTCGACCTGCAGGATCCGCATGTCCCGCTGGTCCCGGCTCTGCACCACGACCAGCGGGCCGGCCGCATCGCCTTGCTCCCAGCTCGCGGTCACCAGGTAGGGCAGCGCGACGTTGTCCCACTGCACGGCGGTGAGCTCGCCGCTGACGGTGGCGAGCCAGAGCGTCACCTCGGCGTTGCTGGTGCCCGCCTGCGGGTACCGGACCGGCCTGGCCGGCCGTTCCGGATTGGCCGGGTCGGAGATGTACCACACCTGCACCGGGCTCTCGTCCACCCGCGCGACCAGCAGCGCCGACCCGTCAGGTGCCCACCAGTAACCGCGGGTCCGGTCCATCTCCTCGGCCGCGATGAACTCGGCAAGACCGAACGAGACGTTCTCGGCGCCGGCCGGGTCAGCGATCACCCGGTCCGCGCCCTCGCCGTCGCTGAGGTCGGTGACGACCAGGGCGCCGTCGCAGACGTAGGCGACGCGCTTGCCGGTCGGGTCTGGCCTCGGGTCGTGCGCGGGTCCGGCGGTTGCCAGCAGCCGCGGCTGGCCTGCCGGGTCGCCAACGCTGACCACGTACAGCGCGCCGGCCAGGCTGAACGCCGCCACCGTGCAGTTGCTGTCGGTGGCGAAGCCGACGATGCCGCCGCCACGCTCCCTGACCCGCTCCCTGCGCGCCTTCTCGACCGGGTCGTCCTCGGCGCGGGCCGGCCCGAACTTGGCCGGGTCGGCGATCAGCTGCTCGGTGCCACTGGCTACGTCAAGCGCCCACAGGCAGTTCACCGGATCGGCACCGCCGTGCGAGCGCAGGAACAGCACCGTGCCGCCATCCGGGGAGACCTGGAACGACCTGGGCTCACCCAGCGTGAAGCCGCGAGTTCTTGCCTGCTGTCGTGGGAAGGTTTCGGTCATGCCCTAGATCCTGCCAGCCTGTCCGCATGCCCGGCTGGCTAGGCTCTCTCGTTATGGCAAGTCCCGACGGCAGGCGGCTGCTGCTGGTGCACGCGCACCCAGATGACGAGTCCATCGGCACCGGCGCGACGATGGCGAAATATGCCGCAGAAGGTGCCTCGGTCACGCTGGTGACCTGCACGCTTGGCGAGCTCGGGGAGATCATCCCGGCCGACCTCAGGCACCTGGCCTGGGATGCCGACGGCGGGCTCGGCCAGTACCGGATCGGCGAGCTTGCCGCTGCCTGCGCGGCGCTCGGCGTGACCGACCACAGGTTCCTCGGCGGCGCCGGGCACTGGCGTGACTCGGGCATGATGGGCACGCCCACCAACGACCTGCCTGGCTGTTTCTGGCAGGCCGACGTGGACGAGGCGGCCCGCGCGCTGCTGCCGGTGATCGAGGAGGTCCGCCCGCAGGTCCTGGTCAGCTACGACGACAACGGGTTCTACGGGCACCCCGACCACATCCAGGCGCACCGGGTGGCCTGGCGCGCCTTCGAGCTGGCCGACGGGAAGATCAGCAAGTTCTACGCGACCGCCATGCCGAAGTCCGTGCTCGCCGAGGCGATGGCGCTGCTGCAGGAGGACGGCACGACCACCAGCGAGGTCGGCGGCGCGGACTTCAGCCGGGTGTCGTCGGTCGATGACCTGCCGTTCGGCACCCCGGACGAGCAGGTGACGACGGAAATCGACGCGAGCGACTACCTGGACGCCAAGCTGGCCGCGCTGCGCGCGCACGTCACCCAGATAGCGGTGGACAGCCCGTTCTTCGCGCTGTCCGACAAGGTCGGTCGGCGGGCGATGGGCACCGAGTACTACACCCTGCTGGCCGGGCCCCCTGGGGGGTCGTCCTGGGCGTCGCCGGGGCCGTCGTCCGGCTGGGAGTCTGACCTGTTCGCCGGGATTGGCTAGCCTGCCACCGTGAACAGCCAGAGCCCTGGCACGGCCCGCCGCCAGGCGCTGATCTCAGCCGGCGGCTACCTGATGCTGTTCGTGCTCGGGCTGCTGATCGGGATGATCGGCTCGTTCCAGTACAGCCGTGGCCCGGCATCGCTTGCCGCGATCGGCTTCGACCTGCTGATCCTGGCCGTCTGCGTGCTCGGCAGCCACGGGATGCGGGCGCCGGGCGGCGGGATGCTGCCCGCAGTTGGCTGGTTCATCGCCGCGGTCGTGCTGTCGCTGGGCACGCCGAGCGGCTCGGTGATCATCGCGGACTCCGCCGCGGGCAAGTGGTTCCTGTTCGGCGGCGCGGCCTGCGCTGCGGCCGGCGGCGTCTACTCCTACGCGCGCTGGTCCCGCCAGGGCGCGGCCGGCCGGGCCGGCCGCCGCGCCAGGTAGCCAGCTGAGCAGTGCCTAAGCCCTGCTCAGGCCAAGATAGGGCGTTCTGCCGATCCGCCTGGCCTGCCTTACCGCGAGTGTCTGTGGTGCGGAACCAGGTAAGGGTTCCCGGAGGGAAGGAAGCGCAGATGCACCCCTACATCAGCCAGCGGCTGATCGAGGCAATGATCGACGACCGGCTGCGTCAGGCAGCGGCTGCGCGGCGCGCACGGCAGGCGCGGATCACTGCGCACACCACGAGCAGCAGGACAGTCTCGCATCGGCCCGCCCCCATCGAGGCCACGATTCCGGCGCAGCGGGTGCCGGTCGGCGCGGTGCGCCGCGGTCATGGCGCGACCGCCACTGAGGCCGACAGGCAGCAGGAGCTGTGCGGATCCGCCAGGTAACGGCGGCCACCCGCGACATGGCCGCTGGCAGGACACGCAGAACCGTCCTGCCAGCGGCCATTTCCGTGCCGAGCGAGCGGTCAGGCGGCGGCCTGCGACTGGGCGGCGTCGGCCGCCTCGATGTCCTTGAAGAACCTGCGGTGCACGCGCAGCTTCTCCGAGCCGGCCGGGATCACGTGCCACAAACCGGCCGGCGGGCCGAGGCGGGTCGACCTTGGCAGCTCGGTGACGATGCCGCGTGCCCTGGTCATGCTGGTCTTGCCCGCGTCGAGCACCACAATGCGGGTTGGCGTGACCGCGAAGATCCGGTACTTGTTGAGGCTGAGGAAGACGAAGATTCCGGTCAGCCCGGCCAGGTACTGGCTCGCGGTCTGCGCGCCGAACACCTCGTCGATGGGCTCGTTCGGCTCAAGGAACTGCGCTGAGGACTGCCGCATTTTGTCGCGCAGGGCCATCGGATCCTCCTGTCAGTACGCCAATGAGATCCGTCACGATTGCGTCAGGACTCAGTAATCATCGTGCAAAATACGCCCGCTGGCCAGCGTGTGAGCAGACGAACTTCAGGACCTGATCAGATCACCGGGCAGCCGTCGTGTGCCCACTGCGACTCCCCGCGCCGCCGCGCGGGTCCGCACCGACCGCGGCTGCTCGGCTAACAGCGCACCCGTTGGCCGGTACAGGCCGCCGGCCAGCACCAGGATGCGCTCGTTCGTGGAGGTGCTACCTGACCAAAGCTTCCACTTGGTCGATCGCCCAGTCCAGGTCCTCTTCCGAGATCACCAGCGGCGGCGCGAGCCTGATCGTGCTGCCGTGCGTGTCCTTGGCAAGCACGCCGCGCTCGGCAAGCTGCTCGCACGCCTCGCGGCCCGGCAGGTCGGTGAACTCGATGCCGGCCCACAGGCCACGGCCGCGGACGTCGCGCACCTTGCTGACCGGCAGTGCGGCCAGCCGGTCGTGCATGTGCGCGCCCAGCTTGGCCGACCGCTCCTGGAACTCGCCGGTGCCGAGCATCGCGATCACCTCGCGGGCCACCGCGCAGGCGAGCGGGTTGCCGCCGAAGGTCGAGCCATGCTGGCCTGGCTTGAAGACGCCGAGCACGTCACCTGACGACACCACGGCCGACACCGGCACGATGCCGCCGCCGAGCGCCTTGCCGAGCAGGTACATGTCAGGCACGACGTCCTCGTGCTCGCAGGCGAACGTGGTACCGGTCCGGCCGAGTCCTGACTGGATCTCGTCGGCCATCATCAGCGCGCCGTGCTGCGTGCACAGCTCGCGGACGCCGGCCAGGAAGCCGGGCGGCG
>JASHQL010000311.1 GCA_030039155.1 Streptosporangiaceae bacterium
AGGTCGGCAGGCCGATCAGCACGCCAGGGTTCCTGGGCACCGGCATCGTGATCGCGCCCGGCGGGCTCACCGCCTACGTCACCGGCTCATCCGGCGTGCTGCCGGTCAACCTGGTCAGCGGCGTGGCTGGCCGGCTGATCAGCCTGACCGACAAGCCGGCCAACATCGTGATCTCGCCGGGCGGCCAGACGGCGTACCTGGCGGCCGGCGACTCGATGGTCCCGGTCAACCTGATGACCGACCAGCCGGGCCTGGCGGTCGCGGTGCACGCATCTTCCGGCAGCATCGCGATCGCGCCTGACGGCCGCACCGCCTACCTGGCCGGGCTGCGCAACTCCGGTGCCGGGGTGCTGGTGCCGGTCGACCTGGGCTCGGGGCGAGCTGGCCTGTCCATCGACCTGCCGGGAGCGATGGCCGGGGTGAGCGGGCTGGCCATTACCCCTGACGGCAGGACCGCGGTGCTCACCACGCCGACCTCGGTGATCCCGGTCAACCTGGCCACCGGCCGGGCGGCGCGGCCGATCCGGATCGCCGGCGGCGTCTATGCGCTCGCGCTCGGGCCGTGACACACCAGAAGTGAGTAGCCCCGACCGGATTTGAACCGGCGCTACCGCCTTGAGAGGGCGGCGTCCTGGGCCGCTAGACGACGGGGCCAGAACTCGCCCGCCACCGCAGGCGCGTGCACAGGCTAGCGCACAGCCATTGGTGCCGCCAAACCAGCGCGGGCGGCCCGGCCGTTGTGCATACCGCGCCGACATCGTGGTATCTAGGGGGCATGTTGGTATTCATCGTTGTACTGATCGTCATCGGCTTCGTTGTCGGGCTGATCGCCCGCGCCCTGGTCCCCGGCAGGGACAACATGGGCTGCATCAGCACGACCCTGCTCGGCATCGTCGGCTCGTTCGTCGGCGGCTTCCTGCAGCAGCTGATCGAGTATCACCATCTCGAGGTGCACAAGTTCCACACCGTCGGCATCATCGGCTCGATCCTCGGCGCGATCGTGCTGCTGCTCCTGCTGCGGCTCACCGGCCTTGAGCCTGGCCGCCGGCGGCGGTAAGCGCGGACGTTACCGCAGTTCAGAAGGCTAAGCTGGGGTACCAGGACTCGAACCTAGACTAACGGGGCCAGAACCCGTCGGGCTGCCAATTACCCCATACCCCATGGGAGCGAGCCATCGAGGACCCAGGCGCGCCTGTGCAGTGTAGCCGAACCCGCTCAGCGCGGCCAAAGAGATGCAGGGGCGCGGCCCGTGCCTGACCTGACCGGCCTCATCTACCAGGCCGACTGGACCAGGCTGAGCATGTCCGCGACCGTGTGGTTCGAGCACGACCAGGATGTCGAGGATCGGCTGTTCGAGCAGGCCGTGCCTGCGCCAGGGTTGCGCGAGCGGCTGCGCGGAAGACGCCTCCATCCGGTCGGCGACGATGCGGACGAGGACGAGAACGACGACGACGACGAGGACGACGAGGACGACGGCGGCGAGCGGCGGCTGCTGCTCGGGGCCGGCGGCCGGTACCGGGTGACCACCGCTGATGGCAGCCTGCAGGCTGGGTGTGACGGCGCCAGGTGCTGGCATGTCGGCCAGCACGGTGAGCCCTCGGTCAGTGCCTGGGCAGGTGCGCCGGACCGCGCGTTTCGCGGGCTGCTGACGCCCCAGTGGCTGCTGGCCAGCTACCGGCTGGAGACCACCGGCGAGCAGCAGGTACTTGGCAGAACCGCGATCGCGGTCCGCGCGATACCGCGCGGCAGCTGGCCAGGCCCGTTTCGGCGGCCCGCTGACCTGCTCGACCGGGTTGACGTCCTGGTCGATGCCGAGCTCGGCATCCTGCTGCACAGCGAGCAGCTCTTCGAAGGACGCCGCAGGCAGGCCGCGTGGCTGCGTGACCTGGTGCTTGATCCAGCCGAGGCTGCCGACGCCGGGGCCTTCGCGCCGCCACCAGGTGCCAGCGAACGGGACGACACCGAAGGCGACGGCCAGCCGCCAGGGCCTGGCCGGAAGCTGGCAGAGTCGGCGGTCAGCGCGGCGGCCAGCGCGATGAGCTTCGCGATCAGGCACGCGCCGCGCAAGCCGGCCGATGACCAGCCAGAGATGCCGGCCAGCCCGTGGCCTGCCGGTGACGGCGACGCGCCGCTCGATGCCAGCCCGGTCGACGCTGACCTGGTGAACCTGCTGCATCGCACCGGCCTGCCAGCGGTGAACCTGAGCTGCGAGATGCAGCACTGGACGGATCTTGCTGCCCTGCCAGCGGCCATCGCCGAGTCCCTAGGCCCGCACTCGGTGTTGTTAGCACTCGCCGAGCGGGCTGGCCAGCAGGGCGTGACGTACCGCCGAGCCAGGCTGCGCGCACTGGTGCCGGTGAGCTACCGGCTCGACTACCTGACCGACCGCAGCCGTGGTCGCCATTCCGTCGCCTGCGACGGCGAGCACACCACCAGGCTGCTCGGGGACCGAGTCGTCACCAGCCCGGCAACGCCGCCAAGCCGGGAGCTTCGCGGCATGCTGGAACCGTCGTGGCTGCTGCGTGGCTGGCGGCTCCGGCCGACCGGCGAAGTCAGCGTCGGCGGCAGGACCGGCATCAGGCTGCTGGCACGCCGACCTGGCAGTGCCAGCACCTTCATGCCCGGCCGGCTTGAAGTCGTCGTCGACACATCGGCGGGCATCCTGTTGCGGTACACCAGCTATCAGGGGGACCGGCCGAGTGACTGCCTTGAGTTGCTGGACGTGCGGCTGGTCGACGGCACCGTGCCAGGCGAGTTCACGATCGAGCCAGAGCCTGGCATGACCAGTGACATCGGGACAGGGAGCCCGCTCGACTTGCTGAGTCCGCAGGCCCGCCAGCGGACGAAGCACGCGGTGCAAGGGGCGCTGGCTGCAGGTGCGGCAGTCAGCGGCTGGCTGGACCGGCTCCGAGGACGGCCAGACCAGGAGTAGCGGCGACCGCCAGGTCAAGATCCTCGTTCCCGGCAAAATCGGTCAACCGGGGTCGGTCACCGGGTTGGTCAGCGAGCCGATGCCCTCGATCTGCACGGTGACCTGATCGCCGGCCACCAGCGGCCCGATGCCGGCCGGCGTCCCGGTGAGCAGCACGTCCCCTGGTAGCAGCGTCATCACCGCGGTCACGTAGCTGACCAGCGTGGTGATGTCGTGCATCAGCAGGCTGGTCCGTGCATGCTGCTTGACCTCGCCGTTCACCGTCGTGGTCAGCTCGACATCGGCCGGGTCAAGGCCGGTCTCGATCCACGGGCCGAGCGGGCAGAAGGTGTCGAAGCCCTTGGCCCTTGCCCACTGCCCGTCACTGACCTGCAGGTCACGAGCGGTGACGTCGTTGGCGCAGGTGTAGCCGAAGATGACCTCAGGCACCCTGGCCGCGGGCACGTCGCGGCACAGCCGCCCGAACACCACCGCCAGCTCGCCCTCGAAGTCGACCCGCTCTGACAGCTGGGCGGGCCGCACGATCGGGTCACCAGGCCCGATCACCGCGGTCGACGGCTTCAGGAAGATCAGTGGCTCGGCCGGCGGCTCGGACCCGGTCTCGCGCGCATGGTCGGCGTAGTTCCTGCCGATCGCCACCACCTTGCTTGGCAGCACCGGCGCGAGCAGCCGGACGTCGGCGAGCGGGTAGCTGGCGCCGGTCAGCTTGACCTCATCGGTGCCGAAGGGATGGCCGTCGATCTCGGCGACCGCACCGCCGCCTTCTCCGCGGCCGGCCTGGGCGTCGTCAACCACGCCATAACGGACCTGATCGCCGATCGCGAACCTGGCGATGCGCATCTGCTCTCCTCGGCTTCCTTCCTGGCCCCGGCGGCTATTGCAGGTAGTGCTCGACCTCGTCGGCCGGGCGTGCCGCCGACCCTGACGGGTCCTCGCCGAACTCACGCTTGGCCCGGCGCTGCCGGAGCAGGTCCCAGCACTGGTCAAGCGCTTCCTCGGTCGACCTCAGCTGCGCGTGCTCTTGCTCGCTGGTCAGCTGCCCCGCGGCCAGCTTCGCCCGCAGCTCGTGCTCGGTGCGTATCAGCTCGTCAATATGGCCAAGGATTTCCTTGTCGTCCACGACGGCTCCCTCCTGCTGGCTCGGACTGCGTCTCGCCATCCTGGCATCGCTGCCATCCTCGCATCGCCACGACCCGGCCAGATCGCCAGCCCGGCTGCGGGTGCCGCCGCGCCGGGCCAGGATGAGCGCATGGCAACGTTGGCAGACGCGGTAGCGCTGGGCAGCCGCGAGAACTTCCTGGTGGTCGTGTCCACGCTGCGGGCCGACGGGACGATCCAGTCGTCGGTGGTGAATGCCGGCCTGCTGCCGCATCCGGTGTCCGGCGCCGAGGTGCTCGGGCTGGTCACCAACGGCCGGACCAAGCTGGCCAACCTGCGGGCCAGGCCGCAGGCCACCGCCACCTTCCGGGCTGGCTGGCAGTGGCTGACGATCGAGGGCCTGGCGCAGATTGTCGGCGACGACGACCCGATGCCCGGCATCGACGGCGAGCGGCTCAGGGTGCTGCGGCGTGCGGTGTTCAGCGCGGCCGGCGGCACGCACGAGGACTGGGACGAATACGACAGGGTGATGGCAGCCGAGCGGCGCGCCGTGGTGCTGATCACGCCGACCAGGATCTACAGCAACTGAGCGGCTGCGGGCGCCGTATGGGTGGCGTATGGATCGCGCATGCGGTCCGCATGAGCTCGGTGAGCGCTGCTGGCGTGCCCGGCCGGCGCCGTGCTACCACAGAGACATGCAGCCAACCAGCAGCCTCCGCAACTGGCTGCTTGCTGCCGCCGGGTTCGCCGCCCCGCTGGCGCTGACCGCGATCCTGGTGCCGTTCCGCGGCAGCTTCGCGAACACCGACGCCGCACTGGCCCTGATCCTGGTCGTGCTGGCGGTGGCGGCCGGCGGCTACCGGCCGGCCGGCCTGCTTGCCGCGGTTTCCGCCGCGGCCTGGTTCGATTTCTTCCTCACCAGGCCGTACGAGCAGTTCGCGATCAACCGGCCGGTCGATATCGAGACCACCGTGCTGCTGCTGGTGATCGGCGCGGCGGTGACCGAGATAGCGGTCTGGGGCCGCCGCCAGCAGGCCGCTGCGAGCCGCCGGGCCGGGTACCTGGCCGGGATCGGGGCCGGCGCGCAGGCGGTCGCCGCCGGCCAGTCCCCCGCGGTCATGATCGAGCAGGTATCCGCGCGGCTGACCGGGCTGCTGGCGCTGCGGTCCTGCAGCTTCCAGTTCGGTGCCGCCGGGGTCGGCTTCCCGGCCAGGCTGCAGAGCGACGGGCAGGTCACGCTCAGGCGGCTTGCCGTCAACATCGACGACAGCGGCTGGCCGGTCGGCACCGACGTGGAACTGCTGGCCGAGGCGGGCGGGATCTTGCAGGGCAGGTTCTTGTGCAGCCCGCAGCCGGGCGCGCGGCCGACGCTTGAGCAGCGCCTGGTAGCCGTCGCGCTGGCCGACCAGGTCGGCGCGGCGCTGGCCGCGAGTCAGCCGGCCGGCCGCTGAACCGGCTCGCGGGGCAGGCCGAGCGCCCGCTGCAGGAAGTCAAGCTGGAGTAGCAGCAGGTTCTGGGTCACCGCGCCGGAAGACACCAGGTGCGACGCGCCAGGCAACGGCAGCACCTCATGCGGCCGGCCGGCCGCCAGCAGCGCGGCGGACAGCCGCAGCGTGTGCAGGGCGAACACGTTGTCGTCGGCCAGTCCGTGCACCAGCAGCAGCGGGCGCCGCAGCGCCGGCGCGTCGGCGAGCAGCGAGTTCCGGTCGTAGGCGTCCTGATGCTCATCGGGCAGGCCGAGGAACCGCTCCCGCCAGTACGTGTCATACAGCCGCATGTCGGTGGGCGGCGCGCCGGCGATGCCTGCGTGGAACACGTCGGGCCGCCTGAGCACGGCAAGCGCGGACAGGTACCCGCTGAACGACCAGCCCCGCATCGCGACGCTGCCGAGATCGAGTGCCGCGCACTTGTCCGCGGCGGCCGCCAGCCCGGCCACCTGATCGGCCAGCACCGGCTCGGCGATGTCCAGGTAGATCGTGCGCTCCCAGCCAGGCCCGCGGCCTGGCGTGCCGCGGCCGTCGATGACCAGCACCGCGAAGCCCTGCTCGGCGAACCACTGCGAGATGAAGCTGGTCCAGTGCTGCTCCGCGGCCACCTTCGACATCGCGGCCCCCGCATAGGGATCGAGCAGCACCGGCAGCGGCTCGTCGCCATCGCGGTACCAGGACGGCAGGAACAGCGCGGCGCGCAGTTCGGTCGGGCCGAGCGACATCAGCTCCATCCGCAGCGCCAGCACCGGCTGCTCGGCGTGCGACACGACCTGGCGCACCTGGCCGTCCCGGTGGACGGTGACCGTCTGGCCAGGGTGATCGAGATCACCGCAGACCAGCACGGTGCTGCCGCCCCGCTGATCGCCGGAATGCCAGCCGCGGTGCCCGCCGCACAGCCGCTGCAGGCCCGCGTCCGCGTGGTAGCTCCACAGGTGCTCTTCTGTCTGCTCGTCTGACGCGGTGAACAGCACGCGTTCGCCGTCCACGCTGACCACCTCGTGCAACTGCAGGCCTGGCGGCGTCACCGGCTCGCCTGCCACCGTGAGCTGACGGGTGTCGGCAGTGTCGGCGCTGGCCACCAGGCGGCCGGAGGCGGTCCTGGCCGGCAAGCCGTGCACCAGCGTGATCCAGGCGTCGTCACGCTGCTCGGCCAGCACGCTCGTCTTGCCGGTGGCGGCGTCGATGCCGAGGATGTGCAGCAGCTGCTGGTCCCTGCGCTCGACCGCGGCGTACGGGCCGGTCTCGTCCCAGCCCGCCGCGGTCAGGTACTCCATCGCGCGGTTATCCCAGTCCACCGCGATGAGCTGGCCGTCGCCCGCGGCTGACAGGTCCGCGATCCAGAGGGTGACCACGGCGTTGGCGGTGCCGGCCGGCGGATACCGCACCGCACGCGGCTGGCTTGCCGGATCGGCCGGGTCGCCGATATACCAGCGCTGCACCGGGGTGGTGTCGACCCTGGCCACCAGCAGCGCGCTGCCGTCGGGCGCCCACCAGTACCCGCGGTACCTGCCCATCGACTCCGAGGCCACGTGCTCTGGCAGCCCGTAGCTGATGTCCTGGTGCTCTGGCGTGGCCAGCGCGCGGTCGGCCGAGCCGTCGGCCGCGATCACCCGCAGCGCGCCGCCGCTCACGTAGCCGACGTGCCGGCCGGCCGGGTCAGGCCGCGGGTCCATGACCGGCCCGGCGGCAGGCAGGCGGCGGACCGCGCCGTCGCTTGCCCTGACGGTCCAGAGCTGGCCGGACAGGCCGAACGCCAGCAGTTCGCCGGCCGCATCGGCCGTGTAGCTGCCGATGCCGGCGGCCAGCTGCCTGGTCCGCTCCCTGCGGGTCTGCTCTTCGGCCGACACCTGCTCGCTGGCGCCAGCCAGCAATGCCACAGGATCGGCGAGCAGTCGTTCCTGCCCGGTATCGCAATCCTGCGCCCACAGGCAGGTCGCCGGGTCGTCGCCTGCCTTACTGCGGAGGAAGAAGACGGTCTTGCCGTCCCGGCTCAGCGTGCACGCGCTCGGCGCGCCCAGGCTGAACCTGCGTGTCCTGGCGAGCTGGCGGGGCAGCGCGGTCCTATCAGCAGCGGAATCAGGCACGCCGCCACCCTGCCAGCCGGCGCCAGGCCCGCGCATCTGCTTTTCGGCCGGGCGGCGGCATCAGCGCAAGCCGCCGGCAGTCACCGCGCGGCGTGCTCGGTCAGCGACACGGTGACCGCCGCGCCGGGAATCGGCATCCGCTCGGCCTCGTCCCTGATCGCGCGCCTGACCGCTGCCGGAACCGGCCCGGTGGTCCTGACGCTGACCCGGCCGGCCCGGCGGCCCCAGGCGCCGGCGATGCTGCCGTCGATGATCAGCCCGTTCGGGTGGAAGGTGTCGTGCACGGTGGTGTGCACGGGCAGGCCAGGGCCGACGAACAGGCGGGCCCGGTCATGGCCGAACAGGCGCTGGTCGGACGCGACGACCAGGCGCACGCCGCGCACTGGCTCGGCCGTCCTGACCGCGGTCTCGTCGGCTGCCAGGATCCAGGACGGGTGACCCTCGTAGTCGACGGCGATCAGCTCTGGCCTGATCGCCTCGAAGGTCTGCCTGGCATCCGGCGGTGACACCCCCGCCCACCAGGCGAACGCGGCCGGCGTCGTCGGGCCGAAGGCGTGCACGTGCCGCCGGGCGAGCTCGATCCGCGCCGTCTCCGGGTCGATCGACGGCGGCGGCTGCTCCCAGACCTCCAGGGAGCTTGTGGTCCAGCGGACCACGAACCTGCCGGTCGCGCAGACGGCGCGATCGCCAGGCAGCCGCCTGGCCGGCTGCGGCTGCGCGGCGAGTTCCCGGCTGGCCCGGTCGGCCCGGTCCTGCACCGCCCGCAGTGCCGCGGGGTCACGCGGCAGGTGGCCGACGGTGAAGATGCCGAAGTCGGCCCTCGGCAGCACGTAGACGGCCCGGCGCGGGCTGTAGGTCTGGATCAGGTCCTGGTGCTCCCAGGCGGCCGGCTCGCAGTCGGCCACCCTGGCGTGCAGGCCGAGCAGCGCGTCCCGCGGGGCGGTGTCCTGCAGCCCGGCGTACGCGGCATCGACATACGAGCCGGCCGGCAGCCGGCCGGACAGGTGGTTCACCGCCAGCCGGTACCGCACCGCCTGCGTCCTTGATACGGGCAACATCGAGGCCGTCCGGTCGGCAGCCGCTAGCCGGGCAGCACCAGCCGGCCGGCCGCATCCCGGCTGACCGGCAGCACGTCGGTGACGGCGCTGGCGGGCAGCACGCCGTAGATGTGCGGATACGCCTCGCCGCCAGGCTCGGCGGCTTCGTACCGCACCGGCGCCGGCACCCGGTCACTGTCGATCACCAGCACGACCAGCTCGTCGGCCAGCGCGTCGGCATACAGCAGCCTGGCCACCTGGCCGAGCTGGCCGCGGGCCGAGCAGTGAATGAAGCCCTGCTGCTCGAGCGTGACGCCGCGGGTCGACATGCGGTACTCGCCAGTGCGCGCGGCCGCAAGCCAGTGGTCGCGGTCGGTGATGTGCAGCAGCTCGGCCATAGCTGCAAAGTCTGCCGCACGGCCCTGGCCGGACGACCCTCCTTGAACCACCCGGTCATCGCGGTCAGCTCAGCTGGAGCGCTGGCGGACCACGCCGGCGCCCAGCGCGACGAACAGCGCGAGCAGCAGCGGCAGCACCAGCGCGACGGTCAGCCCGAACGCGCTGGCCAGCCCGCCGATCAGCACCGGGCCTGCCATCATGCCCAGGTAACCGAGGCCGGCCACCCTGGCGATGCCGACGGCGGGCCTGGCCGGGTACACGTTGCCGGCCGCGGACAGCAGCAGCGGGAACGTGCTGGACAGGCCGGCGCCGAACAGCGCGAACCCGATGATCGCACCGACCGGGCTGCCGCTGGCCAGCGCGATCAGCAGGCCGGCCGCGGCCAGCAGGCCGCAGCGGCGCATCAGCCGGTCGCTGCCGAGCCGGGCCGCGAGCCGGTCGCCTGCCAGCCTGCCGAACGCCATCGCGACCGAGAACGCGGCGAACGCAAGCGCCGCGACGGCAGCCGAGGCATGCAGGTTGTCGTGCAGGTACACCGCGCTCCAGCCGTCCGCTGAGCCCTCGCCGAGCAGCGAGCAGACCGCCAGCAGTCCGAGCAGCAACAGCGGCAGCGTCCACATGGTCCAGATGCCGCCGACCGGGTGCGGGTCAGCCGCTGCGCTGCCAGCCGCCGGTGCCGCGTCATGCACCAGCCAGCGGGCAGCCAGCACCGCGACCAGGGCCAGCGGCAGGTCGACCACGGCGAAGTTCACCCCGGCACCGATGCCGACCAGCGCGAACAGCCCGCCGAGCAGCGACCCGGCAAGCCCGCCGAAGCTGTAGCAGGCGTGGAACGAGCTCATCAGCGGGCGGCCGTAGCGCCGCTCGACCTGCACGGCCTGGGCGTTCATCGCGACGTCGAGCAGCCCGCCGAACAGGCCGTAGCCGAACAGCCCGGCCATCAGCGCCGCCATCGACGGCGCGAACCCGAGCGAGATGGCCAGCAGCGGTGCGATCACTCCGGCGACCGGTACCTGCATCCTGCTGCCGAACCTGTGCACGCCCCAGTTGGCCAGCGGTATCGCCACCACCAGGCCGACCGGCGCGGCGAGCAGCGCCAGGCCGAGCAGGCCGTCGGACAGCCCGAGGTGATGCTTGACGGCCGGGATCCTGGCCAGCCAGACGCCGCTGGCGATGCCGAGCACCGCGAAATACGCCAGCACTGCCGCTCGCGAAACGCCAAGCCTGCCGCCCTCGGCGGTGGCGCGCGGCGTCGCGACAAGATCGTCGGGGCCGCGGCCGGTGCTGGCGCCAGGGACGTCCCCGGTAGTCCGGGCTTCGATACGGTCCAGCCTACCGGGAGGTAGCCAGCGACCGGCGAGCCCTAAACTCGGCCAGGCAACTCGGGAGGCGCAGATGACCGGTGGCTACTCGGCCCTGCAGCGGCTTGACTGCCCGCGCTGCGGGGCCGTGCATGACGCGGCCAGGCTCACTGGCAGCTGCGGCTGCGGCTCGCCGCTGCTTGCCCGCTACGACCTGGATCAGGTGCGCGAGGTCACCAGCCCGGCCGACATCGCGGCCAGGCCGCCGACGCTGTGGCGCTACCACGAACTGCTGCCGGTCACCGGGCCTGACGCGGTCGTGAGCTTCGGCGAGGGCATGACGCCGCTGCAGCCGCTGCCAAGGCTCGGTGCCGGGATCGGCGTGCCTGGCCTGCTGATGAAGGACGAGGGTGCGCTGCCGACCGGCTCGTTCAAGGCCAGGGGCGCGGCGGTGGGCGTGTCCAGGGCCGCGGAACTCGGCGCGGCCGGCGTCGGCATGCCCACCAACGGCAACGCGGGCGCCGCCTGGGCGGCCTACGCGGCCAGGGCCGGGCTGCCCGCGCTCATCGCGATGCCGGCCGACGCGCCGGCGATCACCAGGACCGAGTGCCTGGTGGCCGGCGCCGAGCTGCGGATCGTCGACGGGCTGATCGGCGACGCCGGCAAGCTGGTGGCCGGCCAGCTCGCGGACCGGCCAGGCTGGCAGGACGTGTCCACGCTGCGCGAGCCGTACCGGCTCGAGGGCAAGAAGACCATCGGCCTGGAGATCGCCGAGCAGCTCGGCTGGCGGGTGCCGGACGTGATCATGTGCCCGGTCGGCGGCGGCGTCGGGCTGATCGGGATCTGGAAGGCGCTCGGCGAGCTGGCCGGGCTCGGCTGGATCGACGGGCGGCGGCCGAGGCTGGTCGCGGTGCAGGCAGCCGGCTGCGCACCGGTCGTCGCGGCCTTCGAGCAGGGCGCGGCGCAGACCGAGCCGTGGCCGCAGCCGAGCACGGTGGCGTTCGGGCTGACCGTGCCGGCACCGGTTGGCGGCTTCCTGGTGCTCGACGCGGTGCGCGCCTCTGCTGGCACGGCGATCGCGGTGACCGATGCCGAGCTGACCGCCGCGCAGGCGCGGCTGGCGGCGGCGGAGGGCAGCTGGATCTGCCCGGAAGGCGCCGCCTGCGTGGCCGCGGCCGCGCGGCTGCGCGAGTCCGGCTGGCTGGCCGGCCCCGAGCAGGTCGTCCTGCTGAACACCGGCATCGGCCTGAAGTACCCGCCGCCGGCCTAGGCCCTAGCCCCGGTCCTAGCCCTATGGCCCGGGCCCAGCGCCGGGCCCGGGCGCGCTAGCAGATCTTGTGCATCCACCCGTACGGGTCAGGCAGGTGGCCGAACTGGATGCCGACGAGCTGGTCCCGCAGCCGCGTGGTCACTGGGCCAGGCGTGCCGTCGCCCACCGTCCAGCCGCCGGTCGCGCCGCGCACCTCACCCACCGGCGTGATCACCGCGGCGGTGCCGCAGGCGAACACCTCGGTGATCTCACCCGACGCGCAGCCGGCCCGCCAGTCAGCCACCGAGATCCGGCCTTCCTCGGTCGGAATGCCCAGGTCAGGCGCGAGCGTGAGGAGCGCGTCCCTGGTCACTCCCGGCAGCAGCGTGCCGGTCAGGGCGGGCGTCACGATGCTGGCGTCGGTGCCGGAGCCGTAGACGAAGAACAGGTTCATCCCGCCCATTTCCTCGACCCAGCTGTGCTCCACCGCGTCCAGCCAGACCACCTGGTCGCAGCCGTTGTCCAGCGCCTGCTGCTGCCCGGCGAACGCCGCCGCGTAGTTGCCGCCGGTCTTGGCTGCGCCGGTGCCGCCGGGCGCCGCGCGGCTGTACTGCTCGCTCAGCCAGACCGTCACCGGCCGGACGCCGCCGTGGAAGTACCCGCCGCCAGGCGAGGCGATGACCAGGAACCTGCAGCTCGGCGACGGCTGGTTGACGCCGAGCCCGACATGCGTGGCGATCATGAACGGTCGCAGGTACAGGCTGTGATCCGGGCGGCCGGGCACCCAGTCCCTGTCCTGGGTCACCAGCAGCTCGAGCGCACGCACGAACGCGTCCTCCGGCAGCTGCGGCATGGCCATTCGCGCGGCCGACCTGTTGAACCTGGCCGCGTTCGCATACGGCCGGAACGCCACCACTGGCCCGGTCTCCTGCCGGTACGCCTTCAGCCCCTCGAAGATCTCCTGGGAGTAGTGCAGCACCTGGGTGGCCGGATCCAGGCTGAGCGGCCCGTACCCGCGTAGCTGCGCGTCATGCCAGCCGCGCTCCGCGGTCCACTCGGCGGTGATCATGTGATCGGTGAAGACCTTGCCGAACCCAGGATCGGCCAGCAGGCGCTCGCGCTCCGCCGCCGGTACCAGCTGCGCCGCCGGGTGCACGGCGAAATCGACCTCGTCTGTATGGCCCTGGGGGGGCGACCCCCCTGGACCCCCCCGATCGTGGCCCTGGGGGGGCGACTCCCCTGGACCCCCGCGGTCGGTACCCATCGTCATCGTGGTCCTCCTCCGGCGGGCATGGCGCCATTGCCAGGCCCTCACTCTCAGGCTAGCCAGCGAATCGCTGTGCCAGCGCTAGCCAGCTACCTGCTCTGCGATGTCATCTCCGGTCTCGGCAGTGCTGCGGGCCGCCCAGGCGCCCTGGCGTTCCAGCAGGTCCTCGGCCACTGCCTGCTCGATCCGAGCGGCCTCCTCGGCCAGCCCGATGTGCTCGCACAGCATCGCCGCGGACAGGATCGCCGCCGTCGGATCGGCCTTCTGCTTGCCCGCGATGTCCGGCGCGCTGCCGTGCACCGGCTCGAACATGCTCGGCGCGGTCCGCTCCGGGTTGATGTTCGCGCTCGCCGCCAGCCCGATGCCGCCGGCCACCGCCGCGCCGAGCGCGGTCAGGATGTCGCCGAACATGTTGTCGGTGACGATCACGTCGAACCGCTCAGGCTGGGTGAGAAAGTAGACGGCCGCCGCGTCCATGTGGCAGTACTCGGTGCTGACCTCGGTGAACTCCGCTGCCAGCCCGGCCACCGTGCGCCGCCACAGGTCGCCGGCGTAGGCCAGCACGTTGCTCTTGTGCACCAGGGTCAGCTTGCGCCGCGGCCGCTCGGCGGCGCGCTGCAGCGCGTACCTGGCGACCCGGCCGACGCCGAACGCGGTGTTGATGCTCTCCTGCGTTGCCACCTCGGCCGCCGTGCCCTTGCGCATGATGCCGCCGGCCTCGATGTACGGCCCCTCGGTGCCCTCGCGGATCACCAGCATGTCGACCGCTTCCGGGCGCACGTCGGTGAGCGGTGAGGACACGCCAGGGTAGAGCCGCACCGGGCGGAGGTTCACGTACTGGTCGAACTCGAATCGCAGCCTGAGCAGCAGGCCGCGCTCCAGCACGCTGCTCGGCACGCTCGGGTCGCCAACCGCGCCGAGCAGGATCGCGTCGTGCCCGGCAAGCTCGGTCAGCACCGAGTCCGGCAGGATCTCGCCGGTCCGCAGCCAGCGCGCCGAGCCGAGGTCGTAGTCGGTCTGGTCAAGCTGCAGCCCGGTCGCCCGCATGACCTTGATGGCCTCGGCGACCACCTCGGGGCCGATGCCGTCGCCCCCGATCACCGCGAGCCGGATGCTGCGTGCCGTCACGGGAGTACCTTACTGGCCGGTGCCACGCGGCCAGTTCGAAATCTGATTGGCGAACAATTCAGGCCTCGGCAGGTCAGGCGTCCGGCAGGTCAACCACCCTGGACCGGACCGCGCCGATCGCCCGGCTGATCTCGTCGGCCACGTCGGCGGGCAGCGCGGTGTCGACGGTCAGCACGATCAGCGCCTCGCCGCCCTGGCTGTTCCGGCACACCTGCATGCTCGCGATGTTGATGCCGCGGCCGCCGAGTAGCTGGCCGACGATGCCGACGACGCCTGGCCGGTCGGTATAGCTGAGGAACATCATGTGCTCGGCCGGCGCGATCTCCGCCTCGAAGCCGTTGACCTCGACGATCTTCTCTGCCTGCCGCAGTCCGGTGAGCGTGCCGCTGACCGAGATGACCTGGCCGTCCGGCATGGTGCCATGCAGCCTGATCATGTTGCGCCAGTCCGGGCTGACCTGGTCGGTGGTCAGGCTCACCTCGACGCCGCGTTCCTTGGCGGCAAGCGGCGCGTTCACGTAGGTCACCGGCTCCTCGGACACGTCAAGGAACATGCCCTTCATCGCCGCTAGCTGCAGCACGCTGACGTCGAGCGCGGCGATCTCGCCGCGCACCTCCACCTCGAGCCGCGCCGCGATCCCGCCGGCCAGCGCGGTGAAGATGCGGCCGAGCTTCTCCGCCAGCGGCAGCCCGGGCCTGATCTCCTCGTCAACCGCGCCGCCCTGCACGTTCACCGCGTCCGGCACGAACTCGCCGGCCAGCGCCAGCCGCACCGACCTGGCGACCTGGGTGCCCGCTTTCTCCTGCGCCTCGGCGGTGCTTGCGCCAAGGTGCGGGGTGAATACCACGTTGTCGAAGCCGAACAGCGGGCTGTCGGTGCACGGCTCGGTCGCGTACACGTCGATCCCGGCGCCCGCCACCCGTCCGTCGGCAAGCGCCGCGGCCAGCGCCGCCTCGTCCACGATCCCGCCCCGCGCCGCGTTGATGATCCGCACGTCCGGCTTGACCAGGCGCAGCTCACGGTCGCCGAGCAGGCCGATGGTCTCGGCGGTCCTCGGCAGGTGCACGGTGATGAAGTCGGCCTCGGCCAGCAGCTCGTCAAGTCCGGTCAGCCGCACGCCGACCTCGGCCGCCCTGGCCGGGCTGACGTACGGGTCGTAGGCGATCACGGTCATGCCGAACGCGGCCAGCCGCTCGGCCACCAGCACGCCGATCCGGCCGAGGCCGAGGATGCCGACGACCTTGTCCTGCAGCTCGACCCCGGTGTAGGCGGACCGCTGCCAGCTGCCGCCCTTGAGCGAGGCCATCGCCTGCGGCACGTTGCGCGCCACCGCGAGCAGCAGCGCGACCGCATGCTCGGCCGCGCTGACGATGTTCGAGCTCGGCGCGTTCACCACCATCACCCCGGCCTTGGTCGCGGCCTCCACGTCGACGTTGTCGAGGCCCACGCCGGCCCGCGCGACCACCCGGAGCCGCGGCGCGTGCGCGATCGCCTCCGCGTCGATCTGGGT
>JASHQL010000312.1 GCA_030039155.1 Streptosporangiaceae bacterium
GTAACCGAACATCTCAGACAACGGGACAAGGGCACGGACGACCCGGACCCCCGACCGTTCCTCCATGGCCTGGATCTGGCCGCGGCGGCTGTTCAGGTCGCCGATGACCTCGCCCATGTAGTCGTCTGGAGTGCGCACCTCTACGGCCATCATCGGCTCGAGCAGGACCGGGTCGGCCTGCGCGGCAGCCTTCTTGAAGGCCATCGAGCCCGCGATCTTGAACGCAAGCTCGGAGGAGTCCACCTCGTGATAGGCACCGTCGATGAGGCTCACCCGCACATCCACCATGGGATAGCCGGCCAGCACACCGAACTCTGCTGCCTCCTGGCAGCCGGCGTCCACCGACGGGATGTACTCCCGCGGAACCCGGCCGCCAGTGATCTTGTTCTCGAACTCGTACCCGCCGCCGTCGCCGCCGGTGGGCTCCAGGTCGATGACCACGCGGCCGAACTGGCCGGCCCCGCCGGTCTGCTTCCGGTGCGTGTACTCGACCTTCTGCACCTTCTTGCGGACGGTCTCGTGGTACGCCACCTGCGGCCGGCCGATGTTCGCCTCGACCTTGAACTCGCGGCGCATCCGGTCGACCAGGATCTCCAGGTGCAGCTCGCCCATCCCGGCGATGATCGTCTGGCCGGTCTCCTCGTCGGTCCTGACCTGGAAGGTCGGGTCCTCCTCGGCGAGCCGCTGGATCGCGGTGCCCAGCTTGTCCTGGTCGCCCTTGGTCTTCGGCTCGATGGCCACGTTGATGACCGGCGCCGGGAAGGTCATCGACTCCAGGATCACCTGGTTCGCCTGGTCGCAGAGCGTGTCTCCGGTGGTGGTGTCCTTCAGGCCCATCACCGCGACGATCTGGCCGGCGATCGCGAACGGGCGCTCCTCGCGCTTGTTCGCGTGCATCTGGTAGATCTTGCCGATCCGCTCCCTGCGGCCCTTGGTGGAATTCAGCACCTGCGAGCCGGACTCCAGCCTGCCGGAGTAGATGCGGATGTAGGTCAGCTTGCCCAGGTGCTGGTCCGACATGATCTTGAAGGCCAGCGCGGCGAACGGCTCGGCGGTGTCCGCGTGCCGCTCGATCACCTTCTCCTCGTCGCCGACCGCATGGCCCTTGATCGACGGGATGTCCACCGGGCTCGGCAGGTAGTCGACGATCGCGTCCAGCATCGGCTGCACGCCCTTGTTCTTGAACGCGCTGCCGCACAGCACCGGGGTGATGGCACCGGAGATCGTGGCCCTGCGGATCGCCGCGATCAGCTGCTCGGCGTCCGGCTCGTGACCATCCAGGTAGAGCTCCATCATCTCCTCGTCGTTCTCGGAGATGGTCTCGATCAGCCTGTCGTGCCACTCGCGGGCGGCCTCGAAGTGGTCGTCGGGAATGCTGACCACGTCGTACTTGTCGCCCTTGCCCTCGGTCTGCCAGAGCAGCGCCCGCATCCTGACCAGGTCGATGACGCCGCGGAAGTCGGCCTCGACGCCCCACGGCAGCTGGATCACCAGCGGCGTGGCGCCGAGCCGGTCGACGATCATGTCCACGCAGCGGTGGAACTCGGCGCCGACGCGGTCCATCTTGTTGACGAAGCAGATCCGCGGCACGCCGTACCTGTCGGCCTGCCGCCAGACGGTCTCCGACTGCGGCTCGACCCCGGCGACGCCGTCGAACACCGCGACGGCACCGTCGAGCACCCGCAGCGACCGCTCCACCTCGACGGTGAAGTCGACGTGCCCTGGGGTGTCGATGAGGTTGATGGTGTGATCGCGCCAGATGCAGGTCGTCGCGGCCGAGGTGATCGTGATACCGCGCTCTTGCTCCTGCGCCATCCAGTCCATCGTGGCTGCGCCCTCGTGGACCTCACCGATCTTGTAATTGATGCCGGTGTAGAACAGAATCCGCTCGGTGGTCGTGGTCTTGCCCGCGTCGATATGCGCCATGACGCCGATGTTCCTGACGTTGGCGAGCTCGGTGGCGGTCTGTGTCGCGGCCACTGGTACTGATCCTCGTTCCTGACTCTTATTGCGGTGACGCCGCGCGCTACCAGCGGTAATGCGCGAACGCCTTGTTGGACTCGGCCATCTTGTGGGTGTCCTCGCGGCGCTTCACGCTCGCGCCGAGGCCGTTGCTCGCGTCGAGCAGCTCGTTCATCAGCCGCTCGGTCATGGTCTTCTCCCGGCGCTGGCGGGAGTACATGATCAGCCAGCGCAGGGCCAGGGTGGTGCTGCGGTTGGCGCGCACCTCGACCGGCACCTGGTAGGTCGCGCCGCCGACCCGGCGGCTCTTCACCTCGAGGGTCGGCTTGACGTTGTCAAGCGCGCGCTTGAGCGTGACCACCGGGTCGCTGCCGGTCTTGTCCCGGCAGCCCTCGAGCGCGCCGTAGACAATCCGCTCGGCAAGCGAGCGCTTGCCGCTCTTGAGCACCTTGTTCACCAGCGCGGTCACTAGCGGAGAGCCGTAGACCGGGTCGGTCACCAGCTGCCGCTTGATCGCGGGGCCCTTGCGCGGCATGTCAGCTCTTCTCCTTCTTCGCGCCGTAGCGGCTGCGCGCCTGCTTGCGGTTGCGCACGCCCTGGGTGTCCAGCGAGCCGCGGATCACCTTGTAGCGCACGCCGGGCAGGTCACGCACCCTGCCGCCGCGCACCAGCACGATCGAGTGCTCCTGCAGGTTGTGGCCGACGCCAGGGATGTAGGCGGTGACCTCGATGTGGCTGGTCAGCCTGACCCTCGCCACCTTGCGCAACGCGGAGTTGGGCTTCTTGGGCGTGGTCGTATAGACGCGCGTGCAAACCCCGCGGCGCTGCGGGCTGCCCTTGAGCGCCGGGGTCTTGTTCTTGGCTACCTTGTCCTGCCGGCCCTTGCGGACCAGCTGCTGGATCGTGGGCAACGCGTCTCCGTCTTTTCTCTGCCACGCCTCGCGGCGCGAGTCCTGCTGTCAGTCGTCGGCGGCACCAGGCCGGCTGGCCTGGCACCTCTGGGCCTTGTCCTGCGACACGGCTCTGGTCAGCAGCTGCGCCCTGGCGGGCGCCGTCGTGCCGTGCAGCGCGACACTGCCTGTCTCTGGCCACGTCCGTGGACGCGGCGACTGCTCTGTCCTGCCGCACGCCGCGTCCCTCAGGACGCGGTCTCGGCCTATGCCTTGACCTGCGGATTTCCTCGCCCACCCGCCCCCCGCGGTCGGGCGTGTCGCCGTCTTCACGGCGCATCCGGGCCCGCCTGTCGGCTCTGGGACGAACCCAGACCCGCCGGCAAGCCCGGACTAGGAAGGGAAAGTCTTGCCGCCCGCCTGGCCCATGCGCGCCTCTGTGGGCCAGAGAACGTGCGGTCGCTCAGACGTGCTGCGCCCATGAGTCATGGGCACGAAGAGCTAGAATACCCAACCCCTTGACGCATGGTCAAAACGGCCCGGTTCCTCGCTGTCCGCTGAACACAACCTTAGCGGAACCTGATCTATTCCACGCCCGTTTCGCAGCCTCCTGGTGGCCCGCGTCCGGCCTAACCAAGATCCACTCATCACATTTCATCGATTCTGGTGGTCTGAATATCCTATTTGCCCCATTCGTAACCACCGGAATCGGTGAAACGTCCTGATGATCATGGGTGGGGGCGGGCGGGCGCGAGGCTGGCGGGGTCGGGGGCGGGCTAGGTCCAGGGGATGGACAGCGCGGCGAGCAGCGACTTGAGCGCGGCTGCCGCGCGGCGGAAGCCGGCCGCGCCGCTGAAGCCGCCGAACTGGCCGGCCAGCGCCAGGTGCGGCTCGAGCGAGACGTAGCCGGCGAAGCCGGAGTCGCGCAGCGCGGCCAGTGTCTCGGCCACCTCGCCGTCGCCCTCGCCCGCGGGCACGACCTCGCCGGTCGCCATGATCGCATCCTTGACCTGCAGGTAGAGCAGGTAGCGGCGGAGCAGCGGGTAGGCCTCGGTATGCGGCAGGACGCCACACTGCACGAAGTTGGCCGCGTCGAAGGTGGCAAGCAGCGCGGGCGAGTTCACCGATTCGATCAGGTCAGCGCACCGGCCGGGCAGGTCGCCGAAGATGCCCTTCTCGTTTTCGTGCGCAAGCACCAGCCCGCGGCCTGCCGCGATCTCGGCCAGCGCCGCCATCCGGTCGATGACCTCGTCCCGGTACCCGGCGGGCGGCTGGCCGGCCGGAATGTAGAAGGAGAAGACCCTGATGATGCCGGCCCCGAGCTGGCCTGCCACGTCGGCGATCCGGCGCAGCCGGTCGAGCTCGGGGCCGAGCGGGTCGCCGATGCCGATCTTGCCGATCGGCGAGCCGATCGCGGATACCCCGACGCCAGCCGCCGACAGCGCCCGGCGGACCCGGCCGACCTGCTCGTCGCTCAGGTCGGCCACGTTCGTGCCCCACACGCTGCGCAGTTCCAGGTGCGCGACGGACTCGGCGGCCAGCACCGCAAGCTGCTCGTCCAGGTCGGCCGAGATCTCGTCAGCGAACCCGCTCAGCACCACGCTCATCGATATCCCTTCGGCCCGGTCATGCTCGCAGGTCGTGCAGCGCGGCGCGGGCGGCCCACATTCCGCACATGCCGTGCACGCCGCCACCAGGCGGCGTGGACGCGGAGCACAGGTAGGTGCCAGGCGGCGCTGCCCTGGGGGGGCGACCCCGCTTGACCCCCCAGGCAAGCGGCACCCGGTACTGATTCCACCGCAGCACCGGCCTGCCGATGGTCTGCCGCAGCGTGGCGGCGCCCGCGGCGACGTCCCCGCCCACGTAGCCGGGGTTGTAGCGCGCCATGTCCGCCGCCGTGCGGACGGACCTGGCCAGGATCAGGTCGCGGAAGCCGGGCGCGAACCGCTCGATCTGCGCCTCGATCCTGCCGGTCATGTCGACGTCAGACCCGGCGGGCACATGACAGTAGCCCCACAGCACCTGCCGGCCGGCCGGCGCCCGGCCCTGGTCGACCACTCCCGGCTGCGTCACCAGGCAGAACGGCTGCTCAGGATGGTCGCCAGCGGCGACCGCGGCCTCGGCCCTTGCGACCTCGCCGATCGTTCCGCCGACGTGCACGGTGACCGTGCGCCTGCATGACTCGTTGAGCCAGGGAACGGCGCCGTCAACGGCCCAGTCCACTTTGCACACGCCTGGCCCGTACCTGAACCGCGCGAGCGCGCGGCGGTAGCCAGGCGGCAGCCGGTCTCCGGCCATCGACAGCAACTGCCGCGGCGTGACGTCCAGCATGACCGTGCGGGCCGGCGGCAGGTCGGCCAGGCGCTCGATCCAGTTGCCGGTCGTCACCGTGCCGCCGAGCTCCGCAAGTTCTGCCGTCATGGCATCGATCAGCCTGCCGCTGCCGCCTTCCACGACCGGCCAGCCCGAGGTGTGCGCAAGCAGCAGGAACATCAGGCCGAAGGCCCCGGTCAGCGGCGCGGTCAGCGGCCTGATCGAATGCGCTGCCATGCCGGCGAACAAGGCCCTGCCCTCGGCCGAGTGCAGGCGTCGGGCCAGCGCGGTGGCGGGCAGCAGGCCCTCGGCGGCGAACCGCGCGGCCGCGATCGGCCGATCCGGCACCGACCTGATCGGGGCAAGGGCCAGCGACATGATCGAGCTGCTGGCCCGCTCCAGCGGTTCCATCAGCCGCCGGTAGGCCCGGCCGTCGCCGGGCAGCCCGTCGGCAGTCTCGGCGACCGAGCCCTGCAGCACCCCGGCCCGCCCGCCGTCCAGCGGGTGCGCAGCGGCGACCGCCGGCGCCAGCAACCGCACGCCGCGGGCGGCCAGGTCGGCGGCGGCGAAGAACGGGGACGCGGCCGCCAGCGCATGCACGGTCGAGCACACGTCGTGCCGGAAGCCCGGCAAGGTCAGCTCGGCGGTCCGGCAGCCGCCGCCAGGCTCGTCGGCGCCCTCGAAGACCTGCACCCGCAGCCCGGCCCTGGCCAGCGTGAGCGCCGCCGCCAGGCCGTTGGGCCCGGCCCCGACGACGATCGCGTCAGGTTCGCTCACCGGCGGGTGACCTGGCCGTCCGCGGCAAGCCCGACCGGTGCCGGCGGGCAGGCCGGCCAGGCCGCCGGCTTGGAACCTTCATGGTCCACGCGAATCACTCCGTCAAAGGTCAGAGCCCGGCTCGCCGTGCCGGACGAGCGTATCTCCGGGCCTGACCCGCACCGGGACCCGGCTGTTCCGCGCCATCCGCCAGCCGCGTGCTCAGCGCGCTGGCCGCGTGCTCAGGGCGCTGGCCGGGTGCTCAGCGCGCTGGCCGCGTGCTCAGGGGGTCAGCGGAAATGCCACCGGCTGGCCGGTTCTCGCTGACTCGTAGACGGCGCAAACGATCTCCAGGGCGGCCCGGCCGTCGGCGGCGGTAATCGCAGGCTCCCGGCCGGTGTCGATCGCCTCGACTAGGTCGGCGATCTGCGCCGCGTGCGCCGACACGCCAAGGTCGGCCGGGTCGGCCGCGGCAGTTGCGCCGACCTCGGCTGCCCGTTCGCGCTGTGCCGGCGCCTCCCCGCTGATGCTGCGCTGCACGACCTGGCCGTCCTCGATTACCACGGTTCCGCTGGTGCCGAACACCTCAAGCCGCTGGGCCTGGCCAGGCGAGATCGCCGTGCTGGCCACCAGGGTGCCGACCGCGCCGGAGCGGAACCTGAGCGTGGCGGCCGCCACGTCCTCGACCTCGATCTGGTGCGCGCGAGTCGCGCAGATCGCGGTCACCTCGGCCACCGGTCCCATGGCCCAGCGCAGCAGATCCACGTAATGCACGCCCTGGTTCATCAGGGCGCCGCCACCGTCCAGCGCCCAGCTGCCGCGCCAGCCCGCGCTGTCGTAGTAGGCCTGGGTCCTGTGCCACTTGGTGGTGGCCTCGCCGAACACCAGGTCGCCGAGCGCGCCGGCGTCCAGCAGCTTGCGCAGTTCGATCAGGCCAGGGTCGAACCGGTGCTGGGAGATGACGGTCAGCCGCACGCCGGCCGCCTCCGCGGCCGCGGTCAGCCGGTCGGCCGCCGCGAGGCTGACATCCATCGGCTTCTCGACCACCAGGTGCTTGCCGGCCTGCGCGGCCAGGACGCCGACCTCGGCGTGCCGGCCGCTCGGCACGCAGACGCAGATCACGTCGATATCGTCGCGGCCGAGCAGCGCGTCCAGGTCGGGCTCGGCGGCGCAGCCGTGCCCGGCCGCGAAGGATGCCGCCAGGTCCGGCAGCACGTCGGTGACCGCGACCAGGCTGGCACCGGGAACCGCGCCGATCGCGCTGGCGTGCGTGACCGCGATGATGCCGGTGCCGACGATGCCGAACCCGTGCACTTAGCCTCCACTCAGCCAGGCCGCGAGCTGGCGCCGCTGTTGCGGCAGCGCGACCTGGGGTTCCTCGATCTCCGGATGCCAGCGCTTCTCCCACTCGACCGAGATCCAGCCCTGGTAGCCGCCGGCGTCGAGCAGCTCAAGTATCTCCGGCACCGGAACCTCGCCGGCGCCGAGCGGCACGAGCTGCCAGCCGTCATCCCGGCCCGGGTCTCGCCTGGCGTCCTTCACCTGAGCAAGCAGCACCCGCGCGCCAAGATTCGCAAAGACCTGCGCGGGTGACTCGCCCATCCGGTGCGGGTGGTGGCTATCCCAGACCGCGCCGACCCAGCCGGACGGCACCAGGGCAAGCAGCTCGGCGACGACCGCGGAAGCGGAGAACGCGTCGTGGGTTTCCACCCCGATGCAGACGCCGAGCCTGCTGGCGACCGGCACGGCCTGCTCGAGGATGGCCGCGGCAGCCGCGAGCCGGGCCTGGCGGTCTGGACCGGCCGCGGGCGGCGATCCGCCGAACACCCGGACCAGCGGCGACTCCAGGTCGCTGGCCAGCTCGATGAACTGGCGAAGCTGCGGCGCCGGATCTTCGCTGGCGAGCTGGATGGAACTGTCCACCGCGACGATCGGCAGGCCGGCCTGCGCCGCGGTGCGGCTGACCTCGGCCCTGGCCGAGGCGGTCAGCGCCGCCGGGTCGATCAGCTCGCCGTCGATGAGCCTGAGCTCGACTCCGGCGTAGCCGT
>JASHQL010000313.1 GCA_030039155.1 Streptosporangiaceae bacterium
ATCATGATCGTCGGCGACTCGATCACGCAGGGCAGCGCGGGCGACTACACCTGGCAGTTCCGGCTCTATGAGCACCTGCTGGCCGACGGCTACACGCCGCGGATGGTCGGCCCCTACCACTCGCTGTACAACAACGTGACCAAGACCGAGGGCGACCTCAGCTATGCCGATCCGGACTTCCCGCATTCGAACGACGCCTACTGGGGCATGACGCTGCTGCGGGAGAAGAACGCGATCGGCGGCATCGTGGCCACCTACCGGCCGGACTACCTGCTGGTGCTGCTCGGACTCGACGACCTGTTCTGGTATGGCGTGAGCCAGCCCGACATGAGGGCGAACCTGCTGAGCTTCATCGACGCCGCCCGGGCTGCCCGGCCGCACCTGCGGATCCTGCTCGGCCTGATCCCGCCGGACATCCACACCGAGTCAAGCCGCTCGTTCGCCGCCAGCGTCGCGAGGTACAACCAGACGATCGTCACGACCGCGGCGCGGCTGTCCACGGCCCGCTCGCCGATCGCTGTCGTCAGGGACGGAACTGGCCTGAACGTGGCCGCCGACACCTGGGACGGCACGCACCTGAATGCCAACGGCGAGGTCCGCATTGCCGCCGCGTTCGCCGACGTGCTCGCTGCCAGGTTCCACCTCGGCAGGGCCTACCCGACGCCATTCCCGGTGCTGCCCACCGGCCCGCTTGTGCATCCGCGGCTGACCGCGACCGCAGCCGGAACCGGCAAGGTCAAGCTGTCCTGGACGCTGGTACCAGGCGCGAACGACTACTACGTGTTCGTGAAGGACCTGACCCAGGGAAACCTGGCGTTCAGGAAGCTGACCTGGCCGCTGTCCCCGGCGAAGGAACCGTGGACGGTCAGCCTGCTGGTATCCGGCGACAAGTACGTGTTCCAGCTGCAGGCCTGCAAGGGCACCGATTGCAACGCGTTCTCCAACGCGGTAACGATCACCGCTCGTTAGCTACCGCCAGGTAGCCGCGGCGGGTGAAAATCGTGCTATGAAGACCCGTTCTGTCCCCGGGCCGAGTGCCAGCATCGCGGCACGGCAGCTCGCGATGATCTTCCACAACCCGCTCGATGTCTACCTCGCGCTGAGCGCCAGGTACGGCGACGCGGTCCGGATGCCGATCGGGCCGAAGACCAGCCTGTTCATGCTCAGCCGGCCGGCGCACGCCGAGCACGTGCTGGCCGCCAACCAGGACAACTACGTCAAGGCCTTCACCTACCGGCCGCTCCGCGCGCTGATCGGCGACGGATTGCTGACCAGCGAGGGCGAACGGTGGCGGCAGCACAGGAAGCTGGTCCAGCCGACGTTCGCCAGGCGCGACGTGGCCCTGTTCGGGCCCGGCATGGCCGACGCCGCGCAGCGGATGCTCAAGGGCTGGGACGATCTCGCCGACGGAACGGTGCTCAACGTGGCCGCCCGGATGAGCGCGCTGGCGCTCGACATCGTCGGCTGGACGCTGTTCAGCGCCGACCTGTCCGGCGAGGTCGCGCAGATGGGCCGGGCGATGGGCGCCGGCCAGCGGGTCGCCATGCTGGCCACCATGCTGCCGCTGTCCTACGGCCCCAGATCGACCAAGGCGGTCAAGCTGGCATCCAGGTGGGTCGGGCACACACCAGAGGGGATCGAGGGGCCGGTCGGCCGGCTGGTGGCGGACCGCCGCGCGGGCAAGACCGCCTCAGCCGGCGGCCACCCCGACCTGCTCGACGTGCTGATCGGCGGTCGCGATCAGCAGGGCGCTGAGCTGACCGACGCCGACATCATCGGCGAGGCCGGCACGTTCATGCTGGCCGGGCACGAGACCACTGCGAACACCCTGGCCTGGTCGCTGGCGCTGCTGTCGGCGTTCCCGGCGGCCAGGGTCAGGCTCGAGGACGAGGTCGACTCGGTGCTGAACGGGCAGCTGCCGGCCGCGGCCGACGCGCCGAAGCTGCCGTGGACCACCGCGGTGGTGGCCGAGGCGATGCGGCTGTATCCGCCGGCCTGGACCATCGAGCGGGATGCGCTCGCCGACGACGACGTGGCCGGCGTGCCGGTGCCGGCCGGCAGCCTGGTGGCGGTCCCGCCGTACCTGCTGCACCGGCACCGGGAGTTCTGGCCAGACCCGGCAGGCTTCGACCCGGCGCGGTTCCTGCCGGGGCACCAGGACCGGCCGCGCTACGCCTATATCCCGTTCGGCGGCGGCAAGCGCGCGTGCATCGGGCAGTCGTTCGCGGAGCTGGAGACCGTGCTGGTGCTGGCGTCGATCGCGCAGCGGTACCGGCTTGAGCTCACCCCGGCCGGCATCCCCAAGCCGACCGCCAACGTCACGCTGCGGCCAGGCCGCGGCCTGTACATGCGGCTGCTCCGGCGGACCTGAGCTGGCACGCCGGCCTGCCGGGCCGGGGCCGGCCGCGACGTCATTGCCCGAACGCCCAGGCCACCATCAGGGGGAACTCCGCCTGCCAGAACGCACCGCCGTGCGACCCAGGCCGCTCGCGCATGACCACGTCCGCACCAGCACCGCGCAGCGCGTCCGCCCACCTGACCGCGTTGTCCAGGAAGAACGGCTCCTGCGTGCCGGCCACCAGGTAGCTGCGCGGAACCGGGGCTGGCAGCACGGCAGGCGGCCGGTATCCGCCGCCCGGTGAGGCGCAGAAGATCGCGCCGTAGACGTCGGGATGGCGCAGCCCGATGGCAAGCGCGAGCTCTCCGCCCGCCGACACGCCGAACACCGCGGTACGGCCGGCCGGCAGCGCGACCCCGAACCGCGTCCCCACCCAGCCGCGGACATCCTGCACCAGGAACCGCTCGTGCGCGGCGAACCGGTCCTGATCGAAGCCCGGTGAGTACTCATGCAGCCGCTGCATCTCATCGGCCAGCCGATGCGCCCCGACGATCATCGTGGACGACAGGCCCGCCGCCTCGAGTACACCGCCCCACTGCGCGATCAGCTGGCCGTCACCGGCGAACACCACCGCCGCAGGCGGTTGTGCCGGGACGTACACCGTGACCTCCCGGCCGCCGTCGTAGTCAAACCACTCGGTGACGACCTGCCCTGCGACCGACATTGCCGGCCTCTCCCTCCGTCAAGCGGCGTGCTAGTCCTCGTCATAGGCGAGCACCGTCACGATGATGCCGCGTGCCAGCAGGCCGCCGGCCGCAGCGCCGTCGCTTTGCACGCTGGCCAGCATGCCACCGCGTGGCGTTACCCGCCTGGCGTGCGCCAGCGCAGCGTCAGCACCTCGGCGACCTCGCCGTACCAGGGACCCGCGGCGGTGACGCCGGCCGGTGCCCGCGGTTCAGCCGCGCGGTCGAGCCGGAAGCCGGCGCCGAGGAAGCCGTTGAGGATGCTGCTGAGGGTGCGGTGATGCCAGCCGAGCTGCCCGAACAGCCGGGTCCGGTCCCGAGGCCACCAGCGCCCCTCCTCGAAGTACCGGCCCACCAGCTTGACTGTCCGGCCGTCATGCTCGCCGTTGGCCGCGTGCGGCGGCTCGAAGCACGGATGCAAGGTGGCGACCACCAGCCAGCCGCCGGGCTTGAGCACGCGAGCCACCGCGGCAAGCACGCCGTCCAGGTCGTCGAAGTCGGTCAGCGCCAGGCAGCAGGTCGCGCCGTCAAAGCTGGCATCGGCGATCGCGCCCATCGGCGCGGCGTCGCCGGCCAGGTACCGGACATGCGGTTCGCCGCCGCGGTTTCCGGCGAGCCTGATCAGCTCCGTGGAGCGGTCAAGGCCGACCACCACCGGGTACCGCCGCCCGAGTTCCCTGGTCAGCACGCCCTGGCCGCAGGCGACGTCCAGCACGGCGCCGCCGTCAGCGCAGAGCGCCAGGATCGACGGCACCGCGACCCGGTGGATCAGCGAGACCTCCGCGAACTCGTCATAGTCAGCCGCAATCGCGTCATAGCTCACCCGGACAGCCTCGCACCTTGTAGGGGCCCGCCGGCGGACGGTAGAACCTGTCTATGCGCAAGGTGGAAGCTGCCGCTGAGCAGACTGCCCAGGTACCGCC
>JASHQL010000314.1 GCA_030039155.1 Streptosporangiaceae bacterium
ATCAGCGAAGAGGGCATGGCCTACGAGCCTGGCGACATCGACGACCTGCCCGCCAGGATCGAGTTCGACGCAGGCAGCATGGTGCTCACCGCGTTCGGCCGGGTCAACGGCGGCACCGCGGTCGGCGACCAGGCGCTGGCCGACAGATTCCTCAACCTCTTCTACCGGATTTAACGGAAAGGGAACGAGAGGCGCACCGGGCCGGGCCGCTGCCTCAGCGGCCCGGCTGTGGCTCGGCCACCGGCGGCTTGCCGTCGGCAGCCAGCCTGAACCTCGGCAGCGGGGACGGCAGCATCCAGAGCACGCCGAGCACGGCACCGCCGGCCGCGATCCACAGCGCCGGCCGCAGCCCTATCACGGTGCCGAGAACGCCGCCGATCAGCGCGCCGGCCGGCCGCGAGCCGTAGTTCACCGCCTGGAACGCGCCGGACACCCTGGCCCGCAGCTCGCCGGGAATGACCGCGGCGAAGATCGAGCCGATGCTGATGTCCAGCACCATCACGCCGAATCCCGAGCCGAACTCGGCGGCGAACAGCATGAGCAGCACCAGCGGGTGCGGCCCGCCGGCCAGCGGCACCAGCAGCAGCGGCGCGGTGAACACCAGGCAGCCGAGCAGGTAAGCCCAGCCGAGCCCGATCACGCTCGCGATCCGCTTGGTCACCACCGAGCCGAGCACCCCGCCGACGGCGGCGGCGCCGAGCACCAGGCCCACCACCGCGGGCCGCACGTGCAGGTCTCTGACCACGTACAGCAGGTACAGCGCGGAGAACATCAGGTTGAAGAAGTTGACGGTGGCGACGCCGAGCAGCGACGCGCGCACGATCGGCGACCTGGCGATGAACCTGGCGCCCGCGGTCACCGAGCCGCGGCCGCCGCTGTCGGCCGACGGCTCCGCCGGGTGGATCCGGCTCAGGAAGAACGCCGAGCCGAGGAACGACAGCGCGTCGGCCGCGACCGCGAACGGCGCGGTCAGCAGCGAGACCAGCAACCCGCCGACGCTCGGCCCGCCCACGAAGGACAGCGCCCGGCTGGTGTAGATCAGCGAGTTGCCGTCCACGTACTGTTCCGGCTGCACCAGCGTGACGAACATCGTCGCGTTGCTGACGTTGAACAGCACGCTGAGCAGGCCCGCGCAGAACGCCACCGCGAGCAGCTGGCCGAGCGTGAGGACGTGCAGGACGGCGCACAGCGGCAGGCTGGCCAGCAGCGCGAACCTGCCGATGTCGGCGGCGATCATGGTGGCCCTGCGGCGCCCGCGCCGGTCCACCCAGGCGCCCGCGTGCAGCCCGAACAGCAGGCTTGGCAGCCAGACCAGCGCGGTCAGGTAGCCCATCTGCGCTGCGGTGGCACGCAGCACCAGCACCGCGGTGAGCGGCAGCGCCACCGACGAGATCTGGTCGCCGAACATCGAGATGGTGGCCGCGGTCCAGTACCGGCGGAACGGCAGGTCGCGCAGCAGCGGCGGCACCCGGTGCGCCAGCCGGCGGCGCGGCCCGGCTGCCTGCCCGGCAGCCTCGGCCCGCTGCTGCGTTGCCGTCATCGGGTCAGGCCAGCGTGACCGGCAGCCTGTCGAAGCCGCGCAGCGCCACGCCGCTGCGGCGTACCGGCTCGGCCGCCGTGCCGATCTGGCCGAACGCGCCGAGCAGCCGCGGGAACGCGACGGTTCCCTCCATCCTGGCCAGCGCGGCGCCCAGGCAGAAGTGCGGGCCGGCGCCGAAGCTCAGCGCGCCGGGATCCGGCCGTGCCGGGTTGAAGACGCCGGGATCGGCGAACCGGCGCGGGTCCCGGTTCGCGGCGCCGAGCAGCGCGATCACCTGCGCGCCCGCCGGAACCTGGACGCCGCGCAGCTGCCCGGCCGCCGGCCGCCAGCGGTCGGTGCCTGCCTGCACCGGCGAGTCGAAGCGCAGCACCTCGGTCACGAACGCGTCCGCGGTGACCTGGCCGGCCCGCAGGCTGGCCTCGGCGTCCGGCTTGGTCAGCAGGATCCGCAGGCCGTTGCCGAGCAGGTTGGTGGTGGTCTCGAAGCCGGCGAACAGCAGCAGCGTGAGGTTGACCAGCAGCTCGTCCTCGGTGAGCTGGCCATCCTCGCCGGTCACCTCGACCAGTGCGCTGATCAGGTCCTCTTGCGGCGCGGCCCGCCTGGCCGCGGCCAGCCCGGCGAAGTACCCGCGCAGCCACAGCGCCGCCTCGTCCGCGTCGGTGGTCAGGGCCGGGTCGTCGCCGAAGTCGATGCCCCTGGCCAGCCGCCTGGCGACCGGGCGGAACTCCAGCCTGTCGGATTCCGGCACGCCGAGCAGCTCGCAGATCACCGTGACCGGCAGCGGGTAGGCGAACTCGGCCATGAAGTCCACCGGCTGGCCGGCCGCGGCAAGCTCGGCCATCCGGCCGATCAGCGTGTCGGCCACCTGCCCGACGGTCCCGGTGAGCCCGGCCACCCGTCGCGGCGTGAACGTGCCGGCCATCAGCGCGCGCATCCGGGCGTGCGCCGGATCGTTGGTGGTGAGCAGCGAGTGCGCCAGACTCGACGGATGGTCGCCCCACTGCGGCCACAGCTCATCAAGCCGTGCCGCGTCCTGCACCTGGTAGGCGGGGTCGCGGAGCACTTCGTTGGCGGCATCGAAGCTGACCGCGGCGACCATGCCGTCGGGCAGCGTGATGGCCTCGCCGCACTCGTGCAGCGCCGCGTAGATCGGGTAGGGGTCGTTCTTGCCGGCCGCACTGAAGATCCGGCCGAACAGCTCGGCCGCCCGTACGTCCAGCTGCTGCTCGGGTACCAGCTCAGGCATCTGCGTTCTCTTCTCCTGCTGTCTGCTGGCCGGGGCCGCCGACCAGGGGGTGGGCTATGTGCAGGAAGCTGACCGCCCGCGCGGCTGGCGGGCGCAGCTCGGGATGCAGCTGCCGGTCCAGGTAGCGGTCGACCATGGCCGTTGCCTGCTCGCGCAGCCCGGCCAGCTCGTCGGCGGTGACGTACAGCGTGGTGTCGCCGAACATCGCCGCCTCCTGCCAGTCGAGCGGCTCGTCCGGCATCGCCTCGAACCACCGCATCAGCCTGGCGAACAGCTGCTCGGCGATCACCCCGCGCAGCATCCCGGCGGCGGCGGTGACCTTGGGGTCGTCCGAGCTGTCCGGCCAGTAGGTGAACATCGTGGTGGCGCGCCACGGCCGTTCCCGGCCGGTGCCGCCGCCCGCCTCCTCCACCAGCCCGTACTTGGCGAGCTGCCTGAGGTGGAACGAGGTGCTCGCGGAGCTCTCCCCGATCAGCTCGGCGGCGGCGGTCGCGGTCAGCGGCCCCTGGTTGCGCAGCAGGCCGAGCAGCGTGAGCCTGGTCGGGTGCGCGAGCGCCCTGAGCGCCTTGGGATCAGTCAGCTTCTTGACTGTCCTGGTCGCAGGATCAATCACCATGCCAAGATAGCTTTGCAAAGACTTCTTTGCAACGAAGTCTTTGGATAGCGCCTCAGCCGGTCACGCCCGGCGGCACGTACCTGATCGACTCGTCTGCCTGCCGGTAGATCTCCGGCCCGGCCGGCCGGCGCATCTCCTCGGCCAGGTGGCCGACCAGGCCGGCGGTCCTGGCCAGCAGCGCGAAGCCGCGCAGCATGTCCGGCTCGAAGCCGAGGTCGGCCAGCGCCGCCCCGCACACCCCCGCTCCGTTCAACGGCAGCGTCCTGCCGATGACCTGCGGGTGCACCCGGCCGACGGCGGCGAACAGCCGCAGATGCGGGCCGAGCGTGCCTGACTCCTCGGCCAGCGCGAACATCACCGGCGTGCGCGGGTCGCCCGCCTTGTGCACCGGGTGGCCGAGGCCAGGCACCAGCAGGCCCGCGGCTCGCTG
>JASHQL010000315.1 GCA_030039155.1 Streptosporangiaceae bacterium
CGTCCAGCCTGCCGGTGCGCGACCTGGACCGGCAGATGGCACCGCGAGCCGGGCTGCGGGTGCTGGCCAGCAGGGGAGCGAGCGGCATCGACGGGCTGGTGTCGGCTGCCATCGGCGCGGCGCTCGCGCACCAGGCGGCCGGCGGCGGGCCCGCCGCGGCGCTGCTCGGCGATCTCGCCGTGCTGCACGACGCGGCCGGGCTGTTCCTCGGCCCGGCCGAGCCGCGGCCCGACCTGTGCCTGGTGGTGGCCAACAACGACGGCGGCGGCATCTTCTCCGCGCTCGAGCAGGCGGCGTTCGAGGACTCGTTCGAGCGGGTCTTCGGCACGCCGCACGGCGCATCGCTTGACCAGCTTGCCGCCGCCGCCGGGCTGCCGTACCGGCGGCTGACCGGCCTGGCCGAGCTGCCGGCGCTGCTCGCCGAGCCTGGGCTGCGGCTGGCCGAGGTCCGCACCGGCCGCGCCGAAGGAACGGCCCTGCGCGCCGAAGCGGGCAGGGCCGTTGCCGATGTACTCGCTCAGGTGATCCGGACTCGCGGGTCGAGCACCGCGTAGGTCATGTCCACGATGATGTTGGCGACCACCACGAACGCGGAGGCCAGCAGCACGAAGGCCAGGATCGTCGGCTGGTCGCCCTCGGAGATCGCGGTGACGGCCTGCTGGCCGAGACCGCCGATGCCGAACACGTTCTCCACCACGACCACGCCGCCGAGCAGCGCGCCGACGTCGACGCCGAGCTGGGACACCACCGGGGTGAGCGCGGCGCGCAGCGCGTGCCGGTAGGTGACCCGTCGCTCGGTGAGCCCCTTGGCTCTCGCGGTCCTGATGTAGTCCTCGCCGAGGGTGTCGAGCAGCGAGCCGCGAGACAGCCTGGTGTAGACCGCGGCCTGCACGGTGGCCAGCGTGATCCAGGGCAGGATCAGCGCGCCGGACCAGGCGATGAAGCCCTGGTTCAGGCCGTTGTAGCCGGTGGTGATCCAGGTGAACCCGTTCTCGTTCAGCGGCAGGAACACGTACCTGAGCAGCAGCTCGCCGAGCACGAACGTGGGCATCGAGATGCCGATCAGCACGCCGACCGTGGAGAACCGGTCAAAGATGCTGCGCGCCCTGGTCGCGCTGAGGATGCCGACCGCGAGGCCGACGATCAGCCAGAGCACCAGGCCGCCGACCACCACCGAGGCGGTCCGCGGCAGGTCCTGCGACACGATCGTGGCGACCGGCTCGCCGCCCGCGTAGTACGACTTGCCGAGGTTGAAGTGCACGAGCCGGTCGAGGTACTCCCAGTACTGGGTCAGGATCGGCTTGTTCAGGCCGAGATTGCGGGTAACCTCCTGCAGGATCTGCGCGGTGGCGGCGCGGCCGGCCAGCTGCCTGGCGACCCGCAGCGGGCTCTGCGCGAAGAACAGCAGGAACGCGGCGGTGCTGACGAACCAGAGCACGACGAGGCCGGTGAGGATCCGGCGGATCAGGAACCAGATGACTGACATTGCGATCCGCTCCCTCAGATGCCCGGAGGCTCTTGGTTCGGGGCCACTTCGTCGGGCACGTCTTGCGACGGCACGTGCGCCGCAGCCGCGACGGCGGCAGTGCGCCGCCTGCCGCGCCTGCCCCGGCCTGCCGCGAAGATCCGTTCCGTTCTCGGGTCCATCGCGTCCCTGACGCCGTCACCGAGCAGGTTGAACGCGATCGTCGTGATGATCAGCGCGGCCGCCGGGAACACCAGGTACCACCAGGCGATGGTGTAGTAGCTCTGCGCCCCGGCCAGGATGTTGCCCCAGCTTGCCTCGGGCGGCTGCACGCCGAGGCCGAGGTAGGAGAGTGTCGCCTCGACGGTGATGGCCGCCGGGATGGACAACGTCGCCAGCACCAGCACCGGCGCCAGCAGGTTCGGCAGGATGTCGATGAACATGATCCGCCATGGCCCGGCGCCCAGCGATCTGGCCGCCTCGATGTACTCCTTCTCCTTGAGCGACAGCGCCTGGCCGCGGACGATCCTGGAGATGCCGGCCCAGGAGAAGAAGGAGATGACCGCGCAGACGATGAACAGGCTCGGCCCGAACCGTGCCGCCAGCGCCAGCGCCAGCACGATGAACGGGAACGCCAGCACGATGTCGATCACCCTGGCGAGGAACGCGTCGACGACGCCGCCGAAGTAGCCGGACACCATGCCGACGGTGACGCCGAGCAGGGTGCCGATCGCGGTGGTCACGATGCCGACGAACAGCGAGATGCGCGCTCCGTACACCACCCGGACGAACAGGTCCCGGCCAAGCTCGTCGGTGCCGAAGATGAAGCCGTGCGTGCCGGGCGCGACCGGCGACCCGTTCGCCGTCAGCCCCTGGTTCGGATACACCGCGTCCGGCCCGTGCCCGACCAGCGCCGCGATGACCGGCGCGAAGATGGCGATCAGGGCGATCAGGATGATGACGATCATCGAGGCGACGGCCATCTTGTCGTGCCGCAGCCGCCGCCAGGTCAGCTGCCACTGGCTGCGGCCCTCGATGGCGGGGCCGGTACCCGCCCCCTCGACCGTCTTGGCCTGGAACTCAAGTTCGCTGATGCTCATGTCTGCTCTCCTGCTGCGCCGCGGCCGGCCCTGGCGAACACCTCGCCCGGCTGGACGGGGAAGTGGCACGCGGTGATGTGCGTGCTCGGGTCACCCGGCTTGACCTCGAGCGCAGGCTCATCGGTGCTGCACAGGTCCTGCGCCTTCGGGCAGCGCGGGTGGAACCGGCAGCCCGACGGCGGATTGATCGGCGATGGCACGTCACCAGTGAGGATGATCCGCTGGCGGCTGGCTGCCGCCTCAGGATCGGCGGCCGGCGCCGCGGACAGCAGCGCGGCGGTGTAGGGGTGGTGCGGCGAGTCGTAGACCGGGTCCTTCGGCCCGGCCTCGGCGATCCGGCCCAGGTACATGACGATGACCGAGTCGCTCACGTGCCGCACGACCTCCAGGTCATGCGCGATGAACAGGTAGGAGAGACCGAAGTCGTCCTGCAGGTCGGCGAGCAGGTTCAGCACCTGGGCCTGGATCGACACGTCAAGCGCCGACACCGGCTCGTCGCAGATGATCAGTCGTGGCCGCAGCGCCAGCGCCCTGGCCACGCCGATCCGCTGCCGCTGGCCGCCGGAGAACTCGGCAGGGAACCTGTTGTAGTGCTCGGGGTTGAGCCCGACCCGCTCCATCAGTTCCTGCACGGCGCGCTTGCGCTCGTTCCCGGTCGCGGTGTTGTGGATGGCGAACGGGTCGCCGATGATCGACCCGACCCGGCGGCGCGGGTTCAGCGAGCCGTACGGGTCCTGGAAGATCATCTGGATCTCCCTGCGGTACGGCTGCATCCTGGCCCGCGGCAGGTTGGTGATGTCGTGCCCGTCGAAGGTGACCCTGCCTGAGGTGATCGGGATCAGGCCGGCGATGCACCGGGCCAGCGTGGACTTGCCGCAGCCGGTCTCGCCGACCAGGCCGAGCGTCTTGCCGCGGTCGATGGTCAGCGAGATCCCGTCGACCGCCTGCACCTGCCCGACCGTGCGGCCGATCAGCCCGCCGCCCTTGACCGGGAAGTACTTCACCAGGTTGTCGACCACGACCAGCTTGTCCGAGTCACTGTCGCCGTTGGCCTGCCAGTTCTGGCCGGCCGTGGCGGAGCGGAAGTCGGTCATATGATCACTTGCCCCTCGGTGCTGTCAGCGATGTCGTCGGCCACCT
>JASHQL010000316.1 GCA_030039155.1 Streptosporangiaceae bacterium
AACCCGATCGTGGAGTGGACCCAGCAGGACGTCGACGACTACATCGCCAAGAACGGCGTGCTGGTGAACCCGCTGGTTTACGACGGCTACCCGTCGATCGGCTGCCGGACCTGCACGTCGAAGGTCGAGGCCGGCGCCGACCCGCGCAGCGGCCGCTGGGCAGGCACCGCCAAGACCGAGTGCGGCATCCACACCTCGTAGCGGCCCGGCAGCCGCGCCCGGCAGCCGAGGCGCGTCGCTGGCCGACACTAGAACCATGACGCCTCCCACGCACGAGGTGCGGAACCAGGTGCCGCCGCTAGCGGGTTACGATGTCGCGGCCGACCAGGCACTGCAGGCTGCGGTCGACCGCGAAGGCGCGGGCTGGGCCGCGGCGGAACTCACCGAGCTCGGCCGGCTGGCCGGCGCGCCTGCTACCAGGGAGCTGGCCAGGCTGGCGAACGCCTGCCCGCCGAGGCTGCACACCCACGACGCCCGCGGCTACCGGGTCGATGAGGTCGAGTACCATCCCGCCTACCACCAGCTCATGACCACGGCGGTCGAGCACGGCCTGCACGCCGCGCCATGGGCCGACACGCGGCCGGGGGCGCACGTCGCCAGGGCCGCCAAGTTCTACGTGTGGACCCAGGCCGAGGCCGGCCACGGCTGCCCGATCTCGATGACCTACGCGAGCGTGCCAGCGCTCCGGCACGCGGCAGACCTGGCGCGGCAGTTCGAGCCGCTACTGGCGGCCAGCCGCTACCAGCCGGGCCTGACCGAGCCAGGCCGCAAGGCCGGGCTGCTCGCGGGCATGGCCATGACCGAGAAGCAGGGCGGCTCTGACGTGCGGGCGAACACCACACGTGCCGAGCCGGCCGGGCAGCAGCCGGGCAGCTACCTGCTCACCGGGCACAAGTGGTTCTGCTCGGCGCCGATGTGCGACCTGTTCCTGGTGCTCGCGCAGCTGCCGGAGGGGCTGTCCTGCTTCCTGCTGCCCAGGGTCAGGCCGGACGGCAGCAGGAACGCCATGCACATCCAGCGGCTCAAGGACAAGCTCGGCAACCGGTCCAACGCCTCCGCCGAGGTGGAGTACGACGGCGCGCTGGCCTGGCTGGTCGGCGAGCCTGGCCGCGGCATCAGGACGATCATCGACATGGTGAGCGCGACCAGGCTCGACTGCGTGCTCGGCAGCGCAGCTGCGATGCGCCAGGCCTGCGTCACCGCGACGCACTACGCGGCCGGCCGGGCGGCGTTCGGGCGACAGCTCATCGACCAGCCGCTGATGGCGAGCGTGCTGGCCGACCTCGCGGTTGAGTCAGAGGCCGCGTGCACGCTGGCCATCAGGCTGGCCGGCGCGGCGGACCGGGCGGCGCGCGGCGACGCGGCCGAGGCCGCGCTGCTGCGGCTGGCGCTGCCAGCGGCGAAGTTCTGGGTCTGCAAGCGCACCCCGATGGTCACCGCAGAGGCGCTCGAGTGCCTTGGCGGCAACGGCTACGTCGAGGACTCAGGCATGCCAAGGCTGTACCGGGAGGCGCCGCTGAACTCGATCTGGGAGGGCTCAGGCAACATCACCGCGCTCGACCTGCTGCGCGCGCTTGGCAGCACGCCGGACGGAGTCGACGCCGTGCTGGCCGAGATCGGCCGGGCGAAGGGCGCCGACCGCAGGCTGGACGCGGCCGCGGCGCTGCTGCAAGCGCAGGTCAAGGAGGCGATCGCGGCGGGTGCCGACGCGCAGTACCGGGCCAGGCGGCTGGCCGGCCTGCTCACCGTGACGCTGCAGGCGGCGCTGCTGACCAGGCACGCGCCGGCGGCGGTGGCCGAGGCGTTCTGCGCAGCCAGGATCAGCAACAGCGGGCAGGGCGCGCCGGCCGGCCCCGGCAGCCCGTTCGGCACGCTGCCAGACGGGCTCGACCTGGCCGCGCTGCTCGCCAGGTCTGCGCCGGTGCCGGCCGGGTAGGGTCGGCGGATGCGCGTATGGCCAGGCACTGCTTATCCGCTGGGTGCGACCTGGGACGGCGCCGGCACCAACTTCGCGTTGTTCTCCGAGGTGGCGACCAGGGTGCAGCTCTGCCTGTTCGACGCCGACGGCACCGAGGCGCACGTCGAGGTGACCGAGGTTGACGGCTTCGTCTGGCACTGCTACCTGCCGGATCTCGGGCCGGGCCAGCTGTACGGCTACCGGGTGCACGGCCCGTACGCGCCGGCCGAGGGGCAGTTGTGCAATCCGGCCAAACTGCTGCTTGACCCGTACGGCAAGGCGGTCCAGGGCAGCGTGCGGTGGAATCAGGCGCTGTTCTCCGCGAGCCCAGCAGGCCAGCCAGGCCCGGACAGCACCGACAGCGCCCCGTTCATGCCGCGCAACGTGGTGATCAACCCGTACTTCGACTGGGCTGCCGACCGGCACCCTGGCACGCCCTACCACGAGACGGTGATCTACGAGGCACACGTGCGCGGGCTCACCATGCGGCATCCGCAGGTGCCGCCAGAGCTGCGCGGCAGCTACGCGGGGCTGGCCTGCCCGGCGGTCATCGACCACCTGACCAGGCTCGGCGTGACCGCGATCGAGCTGATGCCGGTGCACCAGTTCGTGTCTGAGCAGGATGTGGTGGCCCGCGGCCTGGTCAACTACTGGGGCTACAACACCATCAGCTTCCTGGCCCCGCACAACGGCTATTCCTCGTCGCGGGAGCCGCACGGCCAGGTCGCCGAATTCAAGGCCATGGTGAAGGCGTTGCACGAGGCCGGCATCGAGGTGCTGCTCGACGTGGTCTACAACCACACGGCCGAGGGCGGCGGCGGCGGCCCGACGCTGTCGTTCCGCGGCATCGACAACGCCGCCTACTACCAGCTCGCGCAGGACGACCCGTCGGTCTACCTGGACTACACCGGCTGCGGCAACAGCCTGAACGTGCGGCACCCGCACGCGCTCCAGCTGATCATGGACTCGCTCCGCTACTGGGTGCTTGACATGCACGTGGACGGGTTCAGATTCGACCTGGCCTCGGCGCTGGCCCGCGAGCTGCACGAGGTGGACCGGCTCGCGGCGTTCTTCGAGCTGGTCCAGCAGGACCCGGTGGTGTCGCAGGTCAAGCTCATCGCGGAGCCGTGGGACGTGGGCGAGGGCGGCTACCAGGTCGGCAAGTTCCCGCCGCTGTGGAGCGAGTGGAACGGCAAGTACCGGGATACCGTGCGCGACTTCTGGCGCGGCGAGCCGGCCGCGCTGCCCGAGTTCGCGTCCAGGATCAGCGGCTCCAGCGACCTGTACGAGACCAGCGCGCGGCGCCCGGTTGCCTCGGTCAACTTCGTCACCTGCCACGACGGCTTCACCCTCGCCGACCTGGTCAGCTACGACGCCAAGCACAACGAGGCGAACGGCCAGCAGAACACCGACGGCTCCGACGACAACAGGTCGTGGAACTGCGGCACCGAGGGACCGACCGACGACCAGTCGATCAACGAACTGCGGGCCAGGCAGGTACGCAACTTCCTGGTCACCCTGTTCTGCTCGCAGGGCGTGCCGATGCTGCTGGCGGGCGACGAGCTCGGCCGCACGCAGCGCGGCAACAACAACGCCTACTGCCAGGACAACGAGCTGTCCTGGGTGGACTGGCAGGCGGCCGACGCCGAGGCCGGCCAGCCGCTGCTCGACTTCGCCGCCGCGCTGACCAGGCTGCGCCGCGATCATCCGGTGTTCCGGCGGCGCCGGTTCTTCAGCGGGCTGCCGTCCGGCCCGGCCGCCGACGGGCTGCGTGACATCTCCTGGCTCACCCCGGCCGGCCACGAGATGACGATCGACGACTGGCGGGCCGGCTACGCCAGGTCGCTGGCGGTGCTGCTGAACGGCAACGCGATCAGCGAGCCCGGCCCGCGCGGCGAGGCCATCACCGACAGCCACTTCCTGCTGTTGTTCAACGCGCACAGCGACACGGTCACGTTCACGCTGCCAGAACCCGACCTCGCGCCATGCTGGCAGGTCGTCGTGGACACCGCTGAGAACCAGGACGGGAACGAAGGACCCGTGGCTGGCCACCTGGCAGCTGCGACGTCGCTGCCGGTGCCGGCCAGGGCGATCGTCGTCCTTCAGGCCGGACTGGCTGGGTAGCGTGAGCCGGCTTCGCCGGCACCGGCCGGTGCGAAGCCGCAAACCGCACGTAGCCGCGGGCGGCAAGCACGACCGCGGCTCCGCGCCCGGTTAGCAACCTGCAGCGCGGCGGCCGGCCAGGGTCAGGGTGCCGCGGGTCAGGCCCTGTGGGTGGCCAGTGTCGCGGCGATCAGCACCAGCGCGAACGTGGTCAGCCCGACCGCGCCGTGCATGGCCACGACCCTGGCCGGGAAGTGCTGCTCAGCTCCCCTGGCGTGCTTGCCGCCGCGGCCGACCAGCCACCTGGTCAGCATGACGAAGCCGAGCATGGCCGACCCGCTGAGCACGCCGAAGCCGAGCCAGGCGAACATCACGTGCTTGCCGAGCAGGAACACGAACCAGAATGTCAGCCCGGTCGTGGCCAGCACCGGGTGTGCGAACACGAGGGCCGCAGGGAACACCGTGATCCTGGTCGCCTGCTGCCGCAGGCCGCCGTGCGACAGCCAGACGAACAGCAGGTATAACCCGAAGCAGGCGGTGCCGGCCCAGATGACGGTGGCAGTGATTTCCAGGTCGCGCAACGGCTTCCCCTCCGCTCGGCCATCCCCGCCCGGCATGTCCAGCACTCCTTACATATACCGAGCATCATGCAGACGTCACGGTTCTTCGTGCAATTGCATCCCGATCGTGGCAATGGCCGGCCAGCCATTCTCATCGCTCCCCCCACGAGCCTCTTCGGGTCACAGTGCTGGCGAGCGAGCCGGCCCCAGATGACTCCCGGCTTGACCGGCTCATTCCCGGCCGCGCGCGCTGCCGTTCTGGTTGACTGCTGGCCGTGCGCCAGATCTATCCGGCAGCCGGGCCTGACCTGGAGCTCGTGACGGCCGTGCTGGGCGGGCCGCAGCCGGCCGCGGTGACCGAGCTGGCGAGGCTGTACCGGCAGGACGCGGTCAGCCAGGACCGGCCGTGGCTGCGAGCGAACATGGTCGGCAGCGTCGATGGCGCGTCCGCGCTGTCCGGCCGATCGGGCGGCCTTTCCGGGCCCGCCGACAGAATGGTCTTCGCGGTGCTGCGCAGCATCACCGACGTGATCCTGGTCGGCTCCGCGACCGCGCAGGTCGAACGGTACAAGCCGGTGCTGCCGGCCGAGGTGTGGCCGGACCTGCGGGCCGGCCGGCCGGCCACCCCGGCGATCGCGGTGGTATCGGGCAGGCTGGACCTTGACCCGAACGCGCCGCTGCTGGCCAGCGCGCCGCCGGACGCCAGGACGATCGTGCTCACCACGAGCTCGGCACCTGCGGCCAGCCGGGCGGCGCTGGCCACGGCGGCCGAGGTCGTCGAGGCCGGGCAGGACCACGTGGACCCGGCAGCCGCGGTCGCGGCGCTTGCCGAGCGCGGTTACCGGCAGATCCTCACCGAGGGCGGGCCGACGTTGCTCGGCCAGCTCGCCGCCGCCGGCCTTGTCGATGAGCTGTGCCTGACCGTCAGCCCGGTGCTGGCCGGCGGCACCGCGGGCCGGATAGTGGGACATGCGGGCGAGGTGGCCGGGCCGGCCGCGCTGCGGCTCGCGCACGTACTCGCGGACGAGAGCTACCTGCTCTGCCGCTATCTGCGCGGCGACTGATGAACGAGAAGGGACACCGACCCCATGGCACTGCACGAGAAGGTCGACGAGCAGACCGGTCCAGCGCACCTTGACCTGCATCCGGTCTACTCGGGCGAGATCGAGCATCCGGTCCCGCGAAACCGGATCGCCCCTGAGGGCATGCCGCCAGATGCCGCGCTGCGGATCGTGAAGGACGAGCTGATCCTGGACGGAAACGCCAGGCTCAACCTGGCCACGTTCGTGACCACCTGGATGGAGCCGGAGGCAGAGCAGCTGATGGCCGCCTGCTTCAACAAGAACATGATCGACAAGGACGAGTACCCGCAGACCGCCGAGCTGGAGCGGCGCTGCGTGAACATACTGGCGCACCTGTGGAACGCGCCGCCGGCCGGCGTCGGCCCTGATGACGGCGGCGCGACCGGCTGTTCCACCACCGGCTCGAGCGAGGCCTGCATGCTGGGCGGGATGGCGCTGCTGTGGCGCTGGCGGGCTCGCCGGCAGGCCGAGGGCAAGGACGTCAGCAAGCCGAACATGGTGATGGGCGCCAACGTGCAGGTCTGCTGGGAGAAGTTCTGCAGGTACTGGCAGGTCGAGCCGCGCCAGGTGCCGATGGAGCCTGGCAGGCTGCACCTGACCGG
>JASHQL010000317.1 GCA_030039155.1 Streptosporangiaceae bacterium
GGCAGCGCCGTCACCGGCCCGGCGCTGGCGGCGTGGCGCGGCCGGGCCGGCCTGACCGGGCACGGGCAGCGGGCGCTGGCCAACCGGGTGGCCTGCAACCTCGCCGCGCTCCGCGGCGGCTACCGGGCAGCGGACGCGGCTTGTTACGCGCTCGGCTAGCCAGTTCCTGCGGTCAGGCTGGTCGGGTTGGCACGGTCACGGTGACGCTGGTGCCGACGCCGGGCCTCGAGATCACCTCAAGGTGCCCGCCGACCAGCTCAGCGCGCTCGGCCATGCTGCGCATCCCGTAGGACGCCTCGCCGTCCTGCCGCACGCCGCCGTCGAAGCCCTGGCCGTCGTCGGTGATCCGCAGCTTGGTCCCTGCCTCGTCGCAGCGCAGCTCGACGTGCGCGGTGGCCGCCTGGGCATGCTTGACGACGTTCTGCAGCGCCTCCTGCGCGATCCGGTACAGCGCGATCGTCACGTGCTCTGGCAGCTCGCAGTCGGTCCCTGACACCCGCACCTGCACCTGCGCGATCGACCGGCCGAGGCTGGCGAGCGCGTCAGCGAGGCCGAGGTCCTCAAGGACCGGCGGCCGCAGTCCCCAGATCGCGGCATGCGCCTCGTCCAGGGTCAGCTCGGTCAGCTCGGCGGCGCGGGCCAGTTCCGCGGCGGCGAAGCTGTCGCCGCTGCCGAGCGCCCCGGCTGCCGCGTCCAGATGGAATGCCAGGCTGACCAGCCGCTGGGTGATGCCGTCGTGGATGTCGCCGGCCAGCCTGCGGCGTTCCGCTTCCTGCGCCGCGATCACCTGCTCGGCGAACCGCTCGGCTGCCTGCTCACGCGCGGCCAGCCGCCGGTGCAGCCGTGCCTGGTGCAGCGCGCCAGCCACCAGGCTGCCGATCGAGCCGAGCAGCCGCGTGTCCCGGTCGGTGAACACGCGGCGCTGCCTGGTATGCACGTTCAGCACGCCGACCAGGCCGGCCGGGCGGCTCTCCATCGGGACCGATGCCATCGAGGTGTAGTCGTGCCCGCCGAGCTCAGGAAATACCGGTACCGCGGATCGGCCTCCTTGTGCTCGGTGATCACCACCGGCGTGTGGTGACTGGCCACCCAGCCGGTCACGCCTTCGCCGACCGGCAGCCTGATCCGGCCTACCTGCTGGTCGAACGGAGGCGTGGCGCCGGTGAGCGTGAGCGCTCCGCCGCCGTCATCGAGCACGTGCACGAAGCACACGTCGGTGGCCGTGGCCTCGACGATGAGCCGGGCGACGCCGGCCGCCAGCGTGCCGAGGTCAGGTCCGGCCGAGATTGCCTCGATGATGGCGACCAGCAGGGCGTGTTCTCGTTCCCTATCTGCGAGGCCAAGCCCGTGACCGCGCGGCGGCGTGCTCACCGGAACACCCCCTCGCGCAGCGCCGCCGCTACGGCGCCCGCCCGGTCGCTCACGCCGAGCTTGCGGTAAATGGCGCGCGCGTGGCTCTTGACGGTCTCGTCGCCGATCACCAGCCTGCTCGCGATGGCCTTGTTGGACAGGCCAGCGACGATAAACCCGAGCACCTCGCTCTCGCGCTGGCTCAGGCCGAGCCGCGCGCCTGGCCAGAACTCGCCGCTGTGCAGCCTGGCGGCCGAGGAGGCGACCCGCCCGGCAAGCGTGGTGTCGACCACGGTCTCGCCGTCATGCACCATCTCCAGCGCGGTCACCAGTTCCTCGCCGCCGACCCGTTTCAGCAGGTAGCCGGCCGCGCCGACGCGCATGGCCTGGTAGACGTACTGCTCGTCCTCGTACACGCTGAGCAGCACGACCCGGCATTCCTGGTGCTGCTCGGTGAGCCTGCGGCACAAGTCGAGGCCGCTTGAGCCGCGGAGCCTGACGTCGCACAGCACCACATCGGGCTTGAGCGTGCTCACCACCTGCTGTGCTTCCTCGGCGTTGGCCGCGGATCCGACCACGCGCACCCGGCCGCTGAAGCGCGCGAACATGGCCTTCAGCCCCTCGAGCACCATCTCATGGTCATCGACCAGGACGACGCGCACGGGACGGTGCTTCATTGGCTCACGATAAGTCCGCGGGCCCGTAAAGGCCGCCGGTACCGGCCGCCGGTACCGGCCGCCGGTCCCCCGCCCGTCCCCCCGTGCGGGGGGTCTGGGCGGCGGGGACCGCTGGTTACCCTGGCGGTTCGATGCCCGACCCTGAGCGACCGGATCGCTCGCGGCTTGAGGGGAACGCGATGCCGCACAAGCTGCTGCGCATGCACCGCGCTGGCCCTCCTGGCACGGCGGCCAGGCGGCCCATCATGCTCGCCATCGCCGGCGACAGCGCGTCCGGCAAGACCACCGTCACGGCAGGGCTGCTGCGGGCTCTTGGCCCAGACCGGTGTACGGCCGTGTGCGTGGACGACTACCACCGCTACGACCGGCAGGAGCGCGGGCAGCTGTCATTCACCGCGCTGCACCCTGACTGCAACTACATCGACATCATCGAGCAGCACCTGCAACTGCTCGCGACCGGTCATCCGGTGCTCAAGCCGGTCTACGAC